>NZ_JBSHMS010000043.1:0-52381 GCF_053645575.1 Nocardia sp. NPDC055321 | reverse complement strand
CTCCCGCCGGACCCGGGCGGCCCGTCGGCGTCGTACCGGGAATTCCGGCGGCGCGGCCCTAGACTGCCCCCATGAGGTCCCGGCGGGATTTCGGGGGCGTCGAGGTTGGGCTCACCAACCTCGACAAAGTTCTGTATCCGGCGACGGGAACCACCAAGGGCGAGGTCATCGACTATTTCACCGCCGTGGCCCCGGCCCTGCTGCCGCATATCGCCCAGCGCCCGGTGACCCGCAAGCGGTGGCCCAACGGGGTGCGCGAGACGTCGTTCTTCGAGAAGAACCTGCCCGAGCACGCTCCGAAGTGGATCGAGCGGCGGTCCCTGGAGCATTCCGATCGCGACGTGGTCTATCCGCTCATCGACTCGGTGGCCGGGATGGCGTGGCTGGGGCAGCAGGCCGCGCTCGAAATCCATGTGCCGCAATGGCGTTTCGCGGGGTCGGCGCGGGGGCCCGCCACCCGGCTGGTCTTCGATCTGGACCCCGGGCCGGGGGCGGGGCTGGCCCAGTGCGCGGAGGTGGCGCTGATCCTGCGCGACGTGGTGGCCGAGGTGGGGTTGCGGGCCTTCCCGGTGACCAGCGGTTCCAAGGGAATTCACGTCTACGTGCCGCTGGATCGGGAACTGGGTCCGGACGGGGCATCCACGGTAGCCAAGCAGGTGGCCATGAATCTGCAGCAGCTGCGCCCGCGCCTGGTGACCGCGACCATGGCCAAGGTCGCGCGCGAGGGGAAGGTCTTCCTGGACTGGAGTCAGAACAATCCGGCCAAGACCACCATCGCGCCCTACTCGCTGCGCGGGCGCGAGGAGCCGTGGGTGGCGGCCCCGCGCGACTGGGACGAGATCGCGGATCGGAAGAAGCTGCGCCACTTGCGTTTCGAGGAGGTGCTGGGCCGGCTGCACAGCGACGGCGATCTGCTGGCCGAGATGGACCCGCCGCTGGAGTCGAATGCCGTTCCCGCGCAACCGGATCGGCTGCACACCTATCGTTCCATGCGCGATGCCGGGCGGACGCCCGAACCGGTGCCCGCGCATCCGCCCGCCCCGAGCGCGGGGAATCGCTATGTGGTGCAGGAACATCACGCGCGCCGCCTGCACTGGGACGTGCGCCTGGAGCGGGACGGCGTGCTGGTGTCGTGGGCGGTGCCCAAGGGCCCGCCGGTCGATACGCACGAGAACCGGCTCGCCGTGCACACCGAGGATCATCCGCTCGAATACCTGGATTTCCACGGCTCGATTCCGCGCGGCGAGTACGGGGCGGGGGAGATGACGATCTGGGATACGGGCGTGTACGAGACCGAGAAGTGGCGGGACGACGAGGTCATCGTGCGGTTTCGCGGCGAGCGGCTGGACGGGCGCTACGCGCTGATCCGGACGAACGGCAACCAATGGCTGATGCATCTGATGAAGGATCAGTCCGGCGGCGGTACGGCGAACTCCGATGCGGGCGCGCCGTTGCCGCGCGATCTGCTGCCCATGCTCGCCACCGACGGTGACGTCGGCGAGCTCGACGGCGCGCACTGGGCCTTCGAGCCCGCCCTGGACGGTGTCCGGTTGCTCGCCGAAATCTCCGGCGGGACAGTGCGATTGCGCGGCCGCACCGGGCGCACGGTCACTGGGAAGTACCCGAGCCTGGCCGCGCTGGGTCCGGCCCTGGCCGAGCACCGCGTACTGCTCGACGGCACGGCGGTCGCCCTCGACGCGCACGGCAGGCCCGATTCCGCACTGCTGCGGGCGGATTCGAGCGGGGCGGTGTTCGCGGCCACCGACATCCTGTACCTGGACGGCACGTCGCTGCTCCGCAAACGCTACGACGACCGCCGCCGCGTGCTCGAGGCCCTGGCCGGGGCCGTGCCGGCGCTGTCGGTGCCGCCGAACCTGCGCGGTTCCGGTGCGCAGGCGCTGGCCCGGGCCCGGGCGGACGAGGCGCCGGGCGTGCTGGCCAAACGGCGGGACTCGGTCTACCTGCCCGGCAAGCGCGGGCAGGGGTGGATCTTCACCCCGAGCGACCCGCCGGGCGCGGGGTGACCGCGCTAGGCGGACTTCTCCAGTAGCGGGGAGATGGTGTCCACGTCGGTCTCGATCACGTGGCCCTGGAAGGCGAATTCGTCCCAGGCCCTGGCCAATCCGGCTTCGTCCTTCCCGCCGACGGCGTCGCGGACCACGACCGGGACGAACCCCAGGTCGGTGGAATGCGCCACGGTCGGGGCGATGCCGATCTCGAGCGCGACGCCGGTGATGGCGTAGGAGCCGATCCCCAGGTCCCGCAGCGTGGAGGCCAGGGGAGTGCCCTCGAACGCGGACATGGAGGTCTTGTCGAAGACCGTCTCGCCCGCCTGCGGCTGGAGTTCGGGCACCAACTGGAATCCCGGGGTGTCGCGCTGCAGGATCGGGGTGACGGCCTCCACCGAGTCCACCCCCTGCCAGTTCATGGCCATCCGCAACGCGAAGGCGCCCATCAGCCGCTTGGGCAGGAACATGTGCCGCAGGAAGATGATCGGGTATCCGCCCCGCCGCGCGGCCTCGACCACCCGGACCACGCGCTCGGTGATCTGCCGCCCGTGCTCGAGCTGTCCGAGCACACCCACCTGCATGTCGTACACGATCAGCGCCATGCGCTCGGGCGCGCAGACGTCCTCGAGCGTTTCCGGAATCTCAACACCGTTACCGTGCCGCATCGCTCTCCGCTATCGGTAGCTCCCACAACAACTTTCGATCTTCACCCTACGCGGATCCGAGCGCGCGTGGCAGCGATGCGGCACGGTCGGCCGAGTCGGCGCCGGACCGTCCGGGGCCGCGAAACGGGTCGGGCGGCGGTCCCGAACAGCGCCGGCCGATCCGGCGCCGCGCCGCGGGTCAGGCGGCGGGGCCGACCGGCAGGGGCGCGCTCGTGTCCGGCGCGGGAGCCGGGGGATGGAAGCCGGGCAGGTAGCGGTCGGCGTACGGGATCATGAGGTGGATGAGCGGGCCGATCCCGAAGGCGTAGACCAGGGTGCCGACGCCGATGCTCCCGCCGAGCAGCCATCCGATACCCAGGACGGTCACCTCGAGGCTGGTTCGCACCAGCCACACCGGCCGCCCGGTGCGCCGGACCAGTCCAGTCATCAGGCCATCGCGCGGCCCGGGCCCCATGCCCGCGCCGATGTAGAGCACCGTGGCGGCCGCGTTGAGCACCACGGCCCCGAGCATGGCCGCGATCCGCGCGGGCAACCCGTCCACCTCCGGCAACAGCCACAGTCCCGTGTCCACAGCGATGCCGATGACCACGACGTTGCTGATCGTCCCCAGCCCCGGCCGCTGCCGCAACGGAATCCAGGCCAGCAACACCACCGCGCCGGTGATCGCGACGACGGTCCCGAAGCTCAACGGCACGTGCGACGCGACCCCCTGGTGGAAGACGTCCCACGGATCGAGCCCGAGCGCCGCCCGCAGCATGATCGCCATCGACAGCCCGTACCACCACAGCCCGACGTACAGGGCGACGATCCGACGCAACAACATCGCCCCATGATCTCCCCAACTGGCCTGTGGATAAATATCCAGTCTCCATCGTCTGGACCCTTATGGATTCCACAACCCCCAGTCCACACCCTGGGGAAACCTGTGGATAACAGCAACCCGCCCCTGAACGGAGTCGCCCCGGCACAGCGCGCGCCCACCACCCCGGTACTGCACCGGAGCCGCGCAACCGATTCGAATGCGGGAGACAGAGCAACTGCCGAACCACCCCGCGATCTCGAGCCGACGGCGAGGGGTCTGTGCCGGTTCCTGGCCGTTGCCGGCCAGGCCGATATCGGGCCTGGCCCACGCCGGGGTCGGGCCCGGGGAGCGGCTCTGCAGCGCCAGGTCCCGCGAGTTGTTATGTGCGCCGTGCCGGGTATCGCGCAGTCCATGTAATGCCTGGGCCCGTGATGTCGCTGTGTCCGCGATGCCGGGTTGTAGCCGCACCGTTGCCTCCCGGCCGCTGTGTCGCGCCGGCCCGGCCGCGGGGCCGCCGTACCGTATCCACCGATGGGGTCGGTCGCGGCTGCCGCCGCGCCGGGGATATGGCGTTCGACGGCGTGTCGAAACCGGGCAATGGGTACGAATCGCGCGACGTTGGGGTGCGCGCGGGGCGGTGTGTCCGGGCCGTCCGATCCCCCTGTGGGACAGGTATTTTCGGGTTGCCGGTCCGGAGTGCGACGCGCGGGAGCGCGTTGACCTGCGGGTATTCTGGGCAGTACGTTTGACACTCCGATGCGCTGGAATATGGAGGACGGCGTGACGTACGTGTTCGTGTGCCCGTCGCGTCGGCGGACGGACGCGGGAGGCGTGTGTATGCGGAGCGATGACGCATCGGTCACCGGATGCGGAAACGGCGTGCGAGGGGGTGCTCGGCGGTTGCGAAGCTGGAGTCGCGTGGCTCTGGTCGGCCTGGTGGCGATGCTGGCGGCGCTACTCGCCATGCCGCACGCCTCGGCGAATATTCCCTTCCCCGACGATGATCCGTTCTACGCGGCGCCGGCCGGGCTCCGGTACGCGGACAACGGCGCGGTCCTGAACTCGCGCCCCATCTCGGTGCTGGGCCTGCCGCTCCCCGTGGCGGGCTGGCAGGTGCAGTACCGCAGCACCGATTCCACCGGTGCGGCGGTCGCGGACGTGGCCACCGTGCTGTCGCCGCTGCTGCCCTGGTTCGGCCCCGGCACCCGGCCGCTGCTGTCGTACCAGGTCGCCGAGGACAGCCTCGGCACCCGCTGCGCGCCGTCGTACGCGCTGCGCGGCGGCCGCGATTTCTCCATCGTCAACACGATGCTGGACGTGCCGTTCCTGACCGAGATGCTGCGCCGCGGCTGGGCCATCGTGGTCTCGGACTACGAAGGCCCGCAATCGCGATTCTTCGACGGCGTGAACTCCGGCCGCGGCGTGCTGGACGGCATCCGGGCCGCCAAATCGTTTCCGCCCCTGGGCATTACCGATGCCAGTCCGATCGGGGCGTGGGGGTATTCCGGCGGTGCGTTCGCGACCCTGTGGGCGATGCAGCAGCGCGCGAGCTACGCCCCGGAGCTGTGGCTCTCGGGTGTCGCGGCCGGCGGGGTGCCCGCCGATATCGCGGCGATCGCGCAGCGGGTGAACGGGGAGACCCAGGCGGGTCTGGCCGTGCTGATCCTGGTCGCGCTGGCGCGCAACGATCCCGAGTCGGGCCTGTACGACACCCTGAACCAGGACGGCCGCGACCTGCTCGTGCGGGAGGCGAACGCGTGCGGCGCGGATCTGGTGGTCCGGTACGGCAACCAGCAGCTCGACGAATTCTCCGACACTCCGAATCTGCTGTGGAATCCGGCTTTTCGCTACGCCGCCCAGCGTCAGGAGCTGGGTGACAATGCCCCCGACGTGCCGCTGTACCTCTATCACAGCGTCGAGGACGACGTGATTCCCGTGGCGGGCTTCAGCGCCCTGGTGGATCGCTACTGCGCGCTCGGCGCGAACCTGACGGCCGTGCACTCGGGTATCTCCGGCCACAATCCGGCCGCGGTGGTCGAATCCTTGGGCGTGCTGGGCTATCTCGCCGATCGGTTCGCGGGCGTTCCCGCCGCGCGGGGCTGTGTCATGCGCTGATCGCGGGCGCTGCGTGTGTGGTGCGGAACCGAGTGTCGTCTGCCGACCCCGGGTTCGGCTGCGAGGCCGGATCGGGGGAGAACCACTCGGGTTCGAGAGTCGTGCCGGCACCGCCCGGGCCGATGTGGGCTGTACCGCCCGGGCCGGTGTTCATCGAATCTGGGGTAGAGTCCGTAATTCCCTGCGCCCCATAGGTTTCGAAACTTCGGTCTAGAACTCGCTGACGCCTGCCCACTTGGTCGTGCCGGGCGCACCCGCCAGCGTGGAGATCAGCTCGATTCCGGCGACGAACAGGGTCGGACCGCCGACCGCGAGCGAGCCGATGATGCTGCCCACCGCCGCACCGGTGATCAGACCCGCCACGATGCCGGGTCCGGTCGGCGAGCTGACCAGCGCGCCGATCAGCGCGCCGACGGCGGTGCCGATGAAGGCGCCGACGGCGGTGGCGATGCCGAACTGGCTGGAGAAGTTCGCCATGGCCCGCTGGTTCTCGAGCGGCGAGGCGACCTCCTGCACCGCGGCCGGGCGGGTGGCGGCCTCGTTCTTGACCGCGGTCAGCGACAGCGTGCGGGCGTCCTCGCTGATGGTGCTGGGCAGCGGGTAGACCAGACCGTCGGAAACGAACGACAGCGGCATGGCCACCACGGTGTTTCCGGCGGTGTCCTTGATGTTCACGGTGTTCCCGGCGTATTCGAACGCGCCGTTGGTCAGCGTCGTGACGACGGTGTTGCCTTCCAGGCGTGCCTCGTAGCCGATGTCGGGCGTGCCCGGTTCGGCGTGTGCGATCCCTGCCCCCGCGATGGCGACGGCGGTCACGACCGGTGCGGCGGCAGCGGTGATCTTGCGCAGCATTCTGTTGTGTCCAATCTTCATCAGGTTTTCGGGGCAACGCACGCCCAACAAGAAGAAATTCCCTTCCAACTGGAAAGGTGTTGAGCCCCCGTGCTTTTGCGCTACCCCGCGTTCGTGGACACCACGTTAGCGTGCCGGGCCGACACGTCGAATCATTTTGGCGCCGGTGTTGGTCAAATGAGCAGGTCGATGCCGAATCCCAGGATGTATACCGCCGCGATGATCGCGAAGGCGACCGCGTCCGCGCGCCCCGGAGCGCCCGGTCGCGCCGTCAGCTCGCCCGTGCCGCCGCGCGTGGTGATGGCTTCGCCGAGTTCGCCCGCTCGCCGGCTGGAGACCGCCATGGCGGCGGTCAGGATGTCGACCAGCGGGTTCTGCTCGGCCATCTTCATGACCGAATCGCGGGGCCGCAGTTTGCGGGCGGCGCGCAGGATCCGCATCTCCTCGAGCAGCAGCGGCAGCCCGCGCAGGGTCAGCGCGATCACCACGGCCCACTCGTCCACCGGGATGCGGTGCCGCACCCCGCGCCGGGTCCAGCCGACGTGGCGCAGCGGCGCGGCGAGCTTGGCCAGCGCGGGCGCGACCTCGCCCATCGGGGTGGTCCAGGCGATCAGGAACGAGGCCCCGAGCAGGATGAAGCCGAAGACGACGACCTTGGTGTACGACAGCACCGCGGTCATGCCCACCGGCGCGTTGATGAGCGCGCCCAGCGCGACGCCCGCCCAGAACCACCACGGGAAGCGCGGCAGGGTGCCCAGCGGCAGCTTCGCCAGCACCCACACCAGCACCAGGAACGCGACGGCGATGGCGATCAGCGGCCAGGACGGCACGAACATGAGCAGGACGCTCACCGCGAACGCGCCGATCATCTTGGTGCCGGCCCACAGCCGGTGCACCGGGCTGTCGATCGGCACCTCGCGCAGGACGACACTGCTCATCGGAACCCTCCGGTGAAGTCATGGGTGGCGGGCGGCGCGGCGACGGTGTCGCTCTCGGTGATGCGGCCCGCGCGCAGGTGCACGATGCGGTCGCACACGGCCGCCACGTCGGCGATGTCGTGCGAGATGACGATCAGTGTCAGACCCGAATCACGCAGCCGGGCAATGAGTTCCACCACCCCCGCTCGTCCCTCGGGGTCGAGTCCGGCCAGCGGTTCGTCCAGCACAACCACCTGCGGGCGGCTGGCGACCATGGCGGCGAGCACCACGCGTTTGGCCTGCCCGCCGCTGAGCTCCTCGATGGATCGCGAGGCCAGCGCCCGGTCCAGGCCCACCGCGTCCAGCGCGCGGGCGACCGCCGCGGTGCCGGTGCCGCCCCAATCCTCGATCTCGGTGCCGACGGTCTGACGCTGCAGTTGCAGCCGCGAATGCTGAAATGCCAGCTGCACGGCGCGAATTCGCTTGTGCACCGGCTTGCTGCCGGTGAGTTCGCGCAGTTCGCAGGTGCCCGAGCTCGGCAGCGTGAGCCCGGCCATGATCCAGGCCAGGGTGGATTTGCCCGAGCCGTTGCCGCCCACGATGAGCAGCGCCTCGCCGCGCCGCACGCTGAGATCGACCCCGTGCAGGGCGGGCGCCTCCCACGGCGTGCCGCTGTTGTAGGTGTGCCGCACGTCGCGCAGTTCCAGCACCGGGTTGCCCATGGGGCGCGTGCGCTGGTCGCGGACCGGGCGCGGCCACGCGGGCAGCTGGTCGACCGTGCGCCCGCCGCGCAGGTGGATCACCCGGTCCGCGGCCGCGGCGTCGGCCTCGTGGTGGGTCACCAGCACCACCGCCATGTCGCGGCGGCGCGGCAGATCCGCGAGCAGCGCGACCAGATCGCGCCGGCCCTCGGGATCGATCATCGAGGTGGCCTCGTCGGCGAGCAGCAGGGTCGGTGTGCGGGCCAGGGCCGCGGCCACGGCGAGGCGCTGCTGCTGGCCGCCGGACAGGGTGGCGGTCTCGCGCCCGCCCATGCCCTCGAGCCCGACCTCGCGCAGCAGGCCGTCGATGTCGACCTCGGCGGCGTGGCCGGTGGGCAGTCCCCACACGACGTCGTCGCGGACGAGTACGCCCAGGGTCTGGCTCTCGGGGCGCTGCAGCACCATGGCGGTGCCGCCGCGCAGGCCGAGGCCGGCCGATCCGGGGCGGGTGACCTCGCCGCTGGTGGGCGGCCGGCCCGCGAGAATCCTGGTGAGCGTGGACTTTCCGGAGCCGTTGTGGCCGACGACGGCGACGAACTCGCCGCTGCGGACGGTGAGGTCGATGCCGTGCAGGGCGTCGGTCCGCGCGTTGGGATAGCGGAAACCGACCCCGCGCAAAGTGATCGGCAGCGGTGCGATGGGGCGGTCGTCGGCGGGCGCGTCGAGCAGGTCGTCGCGGCCGGGCAGCCAGGCCAGCCGGTCCAGCACCGAGCCGAGCACGAACCAGGAGATGATGCCGCTGGCGAGCATCGCGAACACCACGCCGCCGCCGACGAACACCCACCACCAGCGCAGCACGTAGTCGGTGGCCTCGGCGACGCCGCGGCCCAGGGGTTCGAGTGCCGACTGACGCGCCGCGATGTTCTCCAGGCCCTTGGCCGTGTTGTCGATACTGTCGAACAGCAGTTGGCGCGCCCGGGAGAACAGCAGCAGCATTCCGACGGAGAACGATGCACCGAGCAGACCGGTCAGCAGGGAGAGTCCGAGCACCGCGAGCAGGCCGCCGTGCCGTCGTTTGACGATGCCGATGATGCCGCCGATCACCGCGACGCCGACCAGGTTCACCGCGGGGACCAGGCCGCCGGCGACGAAGGTCACCAGGGTCGCGGCGATGGTGGCGGTGATCAGGGCGCGCAGCCGGTGCCGGTGCGCGAGCAGGCCGATCGGCACGGCCGCCACCAGTTGCAGCGCGGCCGCGAACGGAACCAGCGAGCCGACGGTCACCAATCCGACCGTCGCGCCCCCGAGTACCGCGCCGGTCGCGAGCTCGATGGGACGCAGGGCGCCCGCGGGCAGCGGGGGGCCGGTCGCGGCGGCACGGGTCTGGGACGAATCGGTCACGCCCACCAGTCTGCCGTGTGCGCGGCGAGACCCGGGGATACCTCCACGACATCGGCACAACGCTGATTGCATTCATGCGCATTCATGCATATATTGGTCGGCGTGGGACATGATCATTCACACGGCGTCACGCCGTCGAGCGCGTCGGGCAAATACCTGCCCCGCCTGGTGCTCGCACTCGCCATTGCCCTGATCTTCATGCTGGTCGAGTTCGCGGTGGCCTTCGCGACCTCGTCGCTGGCCCTGCTCTCCGATGCCACGCACATGCTCACCGATGTGGTCGGCATCTCCATGGCGTTGTCGGCGATTCTGCTGGCCCGGCGCAGCCGCCCGACCGCGACGCGAACCTTCGGCTACTACCGGGCCGAGGTGCTGGCCGCGCTGGCCAACGCGCTGCTGCTGTTCGGCGTGGCGATCTACGTGCTGTACGAGGCCGTCGTGCGGCTCGGTGAACCGCCCGAGGTACCCGGCTGGCCGGTGCTGATCGTGGGCGCGCTGGGTCTTCTCGCCAACATCGTCTCGTTCCTGCTGCTGCGGTCGGGCGCGCAGGAGAGCCTCAACATCCGCGGCGCGTACCTCGAGGTGTTCGCCGATCTCATCGGTTCGGTGGGCGTGTTGCTCTCCGCGGCCATCACCATCACCACCGGGTGGCGGTACGCCGACATGATCATCGGTGTGGCCATCGGCCTGTGGGTGCTGCCGCGCACCTACGTGCTGGCCAAGCGGTCGCTGCGAATTCTGTTCCAGCACAGCCCCGAAGGGCTCGACGTGGACGAGATGACCGCGGCGCTGCGGGCGATACCCGGCGTGGCCGACATCCACGACCTGCACGTGTGGACCCTGACCTCCGGTATGGAGGTGGCCTCCGCACATCTCACCGTCACCCCGCCGCACCCGACCGGCGAGGTGCTGCGCGCCGCCCAGCAGCTGCTGTCGACCCGCTTCCACATCGATCACGCCACCCTGCAGACCGAAGGTCCGGAGGAGGCGAACCACTGCCGCGAACTGTCCTGGTAGCGAACGGGCTCGAGGTTGTTAACCCTTTCGGGGGGTGGGGCCGATGAACCAGTGTCCGCATCGTGTCCGAATGCGCTGGCGGAATGGTTATGGCTGGTCGCATACTGCGGGCAGGCAGGGCGAAGGTCCGTGGCGCCGAGGGGGAATCGCAGGTGGGAGGGTCGCTCAGGGCGGGAGACGAGTTCGCCGGCTACGAGATCGTGCAGTCGCTGGGCGCCGGCGGCATGGGCGCGGTGTACAAGGCCCGCGATCGGGATCTGCCGCGCTTCGTGGCCCTGAAGCTGCTGACCGTGCCGGGCGGGGGCGGGGCCGAACATCACGTGCGCTTCCGGCGTGAGGCCGATGCCGTTGCGCGGCTGGATCATCCGAACATCGTCACGGTGTACGCGCGCGGGCAGGTCGACGATCAGCTCTGGATCGCCATGACCTACGTCGACGGCGACGACGTCTCGGTGGTGCTGCGCGGGGGCGCGCTCAATCCGGGGCGCGCGGTGCGGATCATCTCCGAGACCGCCGGGGCGCTGGACCACGCGCACGCGGCCGGGATCCTGCATCGGGATGTCAAGCCCGCCAACATCCTGCTGACCCGGGGACAGCCGGAACGGGTGCTGCTCACCGATTTCGGCATCGCCAAGACGCTGGACGAGAGCCAGCAGCTGACCGGCATCGGTGAGGTGCTGGCCAGCTTCCACTACGCCGCGCCCGAGCGCTGGACCGGGCCCGGCGACGCCGACCACCGCGCGGACGTCTACTCCCTCGGCTGCACGCTCTACCACATGCTCACCGGCCAGCTGCCCTTTCCCGGCCAGAGCGTCGGCCAGCTGCTGTACAACCACGCGTACGGCGATGTCCCGCAGCCGAGCCGCCACGTCCCCACCCTGCCCAGGGGTTTCGACGAGGTGATCGCCCGCGCCCTGCACAAGGACCCCGAGCATCGCTACCAGAACTGCACCCAACTGGCCCGCGCAGCACTGCAGTCGCTGCGCGAGCCCTCGCACCCCCGCCACCGGACCCAGCCCCCGACCGAGCTCCTCGGCGGTCCGCCCAGCGATCCCAAAAATCCACCCCGCCAACCACACCCCGGCCCGCCGACCCACACCGGCACGACCTCGCACCCCGGCGGAATCACGCCGCCGCCGGGGGGTTCCGCGCGCCCGGCGACCGACCCGCGCTCGCAACCCACCCTCCCGCAGCCGACCGGGCACCACACCTCCGGACCCCAGTTCACCGGCGCGACAGCGCATCCGCCGCGCCAGGGCCCGCCGCCGACCGGCTTCGCCGCCCGCCCGAACGAGGCGCGGCAGTTCACCGGCGCCGCGACGTCCGCGAATCAGCAAGGGGCGCAGCGGGCGATGCCCGCCGAGTCCGCGAACCGGCAGGGCGCGTCATCCGGGCCCGCGTCCACCCGGGCGAGCCGGCCGGGACCGCCGCACACGACCGCGGTGAATCAGCAGGGGGCGCTGCCGACCGGCGCCGCCACCCATCCGAACGAGCAGCGACCGGGTGCGCCCTCGCACCCGAACCCGCAGGGGCAGCGGTCATCCGGGGCCGTCGCGCACCCGAATCGACAGGGCGCGCAACCCGCCGCCCCCGGCGCGGGTCCGGTCGTGCCCGCGGCCGGTCAGACCTCCGGCCCCCAGCGCCGTCCGCTGCCGCCCACCCGGCAGCTGCCGCAGATCGATCGGGAGCCCCCGCGTGCCGAGCTGGCCCCGCGCACGCCGGATGCCCCGCCCACCCTGCTGGACACCGGTTCCGCGTGGGAGCCGCCCGGCGGGCACGTCCCGCCCCCGCCCACCCGGCGCAAGCGGAGCAGGCCCGTCTGGATCCCGCTGCTCGTCGCGGTCCTGACGGTGGTCGTCGCCCTGGTCTATCTCCAGTCGCGCCGCGACGGCTCCCCGGCCCAAACCCTGCCCACGACACCGTCGGTGGTGACCACGACCGCCGAGGCGACCACTACGACCGACGAGGTGCTCACCACCACGGCGCAGCCCACCACGAGCACCACCTACCGCGTCACCACGACGACGACCACCACCTCGGTCAAACCGGTCACCACCCCCGTGCCGAACGTGGTCGGCCAGCTGATCGCCGCCGCGAAGGCGAAACTGGAGAGCGCGGGCTTCGTCGTGGTGACGGTCGACCGCGAGGACAGCAGCGCCAAAGGCACGGTCCTGTCCCTGGATCCGGCCGCGGGCACCCAGCGCACGGCCGGCTCGAAGATCACCGCCTACGTCTCGACCGGGACCACCACGACCACGATCACCATGCCGAACCTGGTGGGCCACACCGTAGCCCAGGCCACCGCGGCCATGAAGGCCGCAGGCTGGACCGGCTCCCTGCACACCACGACCAAGAAGGTCACCGACGCCACCCAGGCCGACAAGGTCATCGCCCAGTCCGTGACCTCCGGCACCGCGATAACCCCCGACGCCCCGGTAACGGTCACCGTAGGCGAATCAGCCACCCCCACAACCTGATCGCCGGCTAGGCGGGGGTTTTCGACAGCACCGACACCAGGTGCCAGGTGGCGGAGGGGGCGTCGGCCGGGGGATCGGGGCGGGGGCGTTCCTCGACCAGCAGGTGGTAGTCGTAGCCGGGCTCGAAGTCGAAGCCGTCGATCCCGAAATAATGGTTCTCGTAGGGGGAGGCGGGATCGCGGCGGACCTGGAGGCATCGCATCGGGGCCACGCCGGTGCACGGCACCGTCTGTGGGGCCACGTAGATCTCGAAGTGTTCGGCGCCGGGGGCGACCGTCGGCAGCACCGCCGGGGACGAACCCGGGGCGGTGGTGGTGGCCGCGGGGGCGGTGGCCGACGAGGCGGACGGCGTGTGGGTGGCGTGGTCGTCGGCGGACGTGGAGCAGCCGGTCAGGGGCAGGGCCGCGGCGAACAGGGCGGCGACGATCGGCCTCGGGCGGGGGCGCATGGGCGTGAATATGCCACAGGATCGCCCCGACCTGCGGTTTCAGCGCGCGCGGGTGAGTCGGTAGTCCGCGAGCCGCACCCTGCGTGTCCGGCGCCGGTAGCTGCGGGTGGTGCCGGGCCAGTTGTTGGTGATGCGACCGGAGGCCGTGCGGTACCAGCTGGTGCAGAAGTTCCACGGCGTGCGGGAAAGGCGTTGCTGCAGCGCGCCGTTGAACGTGCTCTCGACCTCCGGGCGCACCTCGAGGCTGTGCCCGGGATGCTCGGCCAGAATCTGGACCGCGTGCCGGATGTACCGGGCCTGCGATTCGATCATGTAGATGATCGACCCCACCCCGACATTGGTGTTGGGCCCGTACACCAGGAACAGATTGGGGAACCCCGGCACCGTGACGCCCAGGTGCGCGTGCGCCCCGTCCGCCCAGACCTTGGACAGCGCCGTACCGCCCGCCCCGCGAATCTCCATGGGCCACAGGAACTCCGTGCCCTTGAACCCGGTCCCGTAGATGATCACGTCGGCCGCGTGCACGGCGCCGTCGGCGGTGCGCACGCCCTCGGGCACGATGTCGATGATCGGGGTCGTCTCCACGTGCACGTTCGGCTGCGTCAGCGCGGGGTAGTAGTCGGAGGAGAACAGCGCCCGCTTGCACCCGATCGGATAGTCCGGGGTGAGTTTGGCCCGCAGTTCCGGGTCGGTGACCTGCTCCTCGAGCTGCTTCTCCGCGAGCTTGGCCACCGCCCGCGTGATCCCCGGGAACTCCACCAGCCCGAGCGCCACGAACTCCGCGATCGCCCACCACGAGAAGCGCTCGGCCGCGGGCATTCCCGGCACCCGCTGCAGCACCCGCTGGTGAATCGGCTTGTAGTCGGTGTCGAATTTGGGCAGCACCCAGGCCGGGGTCCGCTGGAAGAGCGTCAGCGCGGCCGTCCCCGGCGCGATCTCCGGAATGTATTGAATCGCACTGGCGCCGGTGCCGATGCAGGCCACCCGTTTACCGGCGGTGACGACCTCGTGATCCCACCGCGCGGAGTGGAAGGAGGCGCCCGCGAAGCTCTCGATCCCGGGTATGGCGGGCATGGCGGGCCGCGACAGCTGCCCGACCGCCGAGATCAGCACCGTCGCCGTGCGCGCCACCCCGTCGGTGGTGAGCACCGTCCACTGCCCGGTGCTCGCGTCGAATTCGGCCTCGCTGACCTCCGCCCCGAAGACGATCAGCTTCCCGAGCTCGTGCCGCTCGGCCACGTCCCGGATGTACGCGTGAATGTCCTCGCGCCCCGAATAGCGCTGTCGCCATTTAGGTTTCGGTTCGCGGGCGTAGGAATACAGCGGTGAGGGCACATCGCAGGCCGCGCCCGGATAGGTGTTGTCCCGCCACACCCCGCCCAGGTCCCGCGCCCGCTCCAGAATGGTGACCTCGTGAAATCCGTTCCGCTGTAGTTCCATGGCCATCCCCAGCCCACCGAACCCGGCCCCGATGATGATCACCGACGGCATGCGGCCCTCCTCGCCTAGCAGACCCCTCCCACTCTAAAACCGGGACCTCCCCGGCGTGGGTGTCTTAATCGAGATTTTCGGCCATACTTTTCGCTATGAGCACGGTTCAGGAAGCGGGGATTCGGGACTGGGACTTCCCCCGGGGCGTCGCGAGCATCGCGCTGATGGTGGGGTTCGCGCGGGAGCACGGCGTCGGGGCCGCGCGCGTCCTGCAGGGCAGCGGGGTGAGCGAGCGAGGGCTGAGCGATCCCGATGCCCAGGTGGACGCGCAGGCGGAGCTCACCGTCATTCGAAATCTGGTGCGCGAGTTGGGGGACAGGCCGAATCTGGGCCTGGAGGTGGGGCGGCGGTACCGGATCACCACCTTCGGCATCTTCGGCTTCGCCTGCGTCAGCAGTCCGACCCTGGGCGAGGCCATCGCGTTCGCCCTGCGTTATCTGGAGCTGAGTTTCACCTTCTGCATTCCGGTCGCCCGGTGGAAGCCGGGCGAATTCGTCGCCCGCATCCACGACGAGCGGGTCCCCGGCGACGTCCGGCGTTTCCTGGTCGAGCGCGATGTCACCGCGATGTTCGGCATGCTGAGCGACCTGCTCGGGCACCGCCTGGACCTGGTACGCGCCGAATTCGACTTCCCCGCACCCTCCGATACCGGCCTGTACGACGAAATCTACGGCCTGCGACCGGAATTCGAGCAGCCGCACAATCTGTTCGGCCTGGATCCCGCGGTGCTGGAACGCCCGCTGCCCCAGGCGAACGAGCACACCTGGGCGATGTGCCTGGCTCAGTGCCGCGACCTGGTCTCGCGCCGGCGTGCCCGCACCGGTATCGCCGCGGAGGTGCGCGAGCTGCTGGTACCGCGCGGCGGCGCCGACGGTTTCACCGCGCCGCCCGGAATCGACTCCGTGGCAAGGGATCTCAACGTGAGCACGCGCACCCTGCGCAGGCACCTGGATGCCGCGGGCACCGGCTACCGGCAATTGCTCGACGAGGTGCGCAGGGCGCTGGCGGAGGAAATGCTCACGGCCACACCGCTTTCGGTGAGCGATGTGGCCATCAGGCTGGGCTACGCCGAAGCGTCGACCTTCATCCACGCCTTCAAGCGCTGGACCGGCACCACGCCCTCGACCTATCGGCGCGCGCTGCTCACTCCGCCGGTGCGCTGAGCGGCCCGCCCATGCCGATCGGCCGGAACGCCGAGAGCAGCCGCCCGTCCTGAATCGAATGGAACACCAGCGAGGGGTCGGGCGCGAAGTCGATCGGCACGTGTCCCGGTGCCGCCGTTTCCCATTCGCAGCCGATGGTGGAGGAAACGCTGGGCGCGACGACCAGCGGCTTGCCCGCGAACGAGGTGACCAGGCCCGAATGGACGTGCCCGGTCAGCACGCCCAGCACCCGGTCGTCACCGGCCACGATCTCGGCCAGCCGTTCGGGATTGGTGAGCCGGATGGGATCGACGACGGTGCTGTGCACCGCCACCGGCGGATGGTGCATGGCGATGAGCACGGCGTCGTCGGCGGGCGTGGCGGCCAGCAGTTCGAGTAGCCAGTCGTAGGTTCCGTCGTCCAGAAAGCCCTCGGGCCGGCCCGGTACGCTCGAGTCCAGCAGGGCGAGGGTGAGCCCATTTCCGCTGTGCGCCTGGTTGATCGGCGCGTAGTCGGACTCGGCGCCGAAGAGCACGGTGCGCATGTGGCCGCGGTCGTCGTGGTTGCCGGGCATGATGAGCACCGGCACATCGGCGACCAGCGCCGTGCGGGCCTGCCGATATTCCTCGATGTCGCCCTCGTCGGCGATGTCTCCGGTGACGACGATGACGTCGGGTTGCCGCGGCAGCTGTGCCAGGAACCCCATCACCCGTTCGGCGCGTTCGTAGTTGCGGGCGCCCAGGTTGAAGTGGGTGTCACTCAGCTGTGCCAGCAGAACCATCGGCGTTCGCTTTCTGTGAAGGGCCGCATCGTCGCGCCCGAACGTGCCGCACCCTTGCGCCACGGATTCAGGCTAGATGACCTGCCCATATGCGGTCTCGGTGAGACTCGCCACCGAATATAGCGGTTTCACATCAATGCACGTCGGGGGTGGTGGCGGTCACCGCGGCCCGCGCGATGCCGAGTAGTTGCCCGGGCGTGCCGGTTACGGGTTCGCCGCCCACTTGCCAGAAGTCCGGTCCGGGGTCGGCCTCGAGGTCGAGGACGGGCGGCGTGCGCCAGGAGGCATCCAGTCCCAGCCGCCACGAGTGCAGATGGGTGCGCGCGTGCGCACCGGATTTGTCGAAGAGCGGATCGCCGACGATGGGATGCCCGATCCACGCCAGGTGCACCCGGATCTGATGCCGCCGCCCGGTGAGCGGCCGCAGCGCCAGCACCGTGTGCGTCCCGGTGTCGGCGAGGGTCACGAACTCGGTGATCGACGGGTAGTTCTTGCCCGCGAGCAACTCTCCTTCGGGTACCTCCCACCGATCGCCCGCGCGCCGAATGCTCTCGCGCGGTGCGGCGATACGCACCCGGTTCTTGCGCCCGACGCTCAGCGGCAGGTCGATGACCCCGCGCGCGGGCAGCCCGGTGGAGGCGGTCACCGCGAGGTACGCCTTGCGCGCGGTGCGCTTGTTGAATTGCCGGGTCAGCTCACCGTGCGCGGGCAACTCCTTGGCCAGCAGCACGAGCCCGGAGGTCACCTTGTCGATGCGGTGCACGGGGTACAGCGTCTCCCCGGCGGCCGCGGCGAGCTCCACGATGTCGGTGTCGTGGCGTTCCCCGGTGACCGAGATCCCGGCGGGCTTGTTCAGCGCGAGCACCGCCGGGTCCTCGCTGATCAGGCTGTTCTTCCGCAGTTCGGGCCAAGAGGTGTCCACCCGGTCAGCGTAGAGATCGCGCCGCCGCGCCGATCAGCCGGTGGGCTCGCGGTGCACCGGCCGCCCGGCGCCCGCGAGCCCGCCCGGCTCAGGCGACGGCCCGCTCCAATTCGGCCAGCCCGTCCTCCATGTGCCGCGGCAGCCGGTACAGGTCGGGCACGGTGCGCCGGCAGCCGACGAAGCCGAAATCGAGGTTGTCGCCGTTGGTGGTGAGCGTGATGTTCATGCCCTGCGATTCGAAGGGAATCGAGAGCGGGTAGTTCGCGTCCAGGCGTGCGCCCCGCATGTAGACGGGTTTGCGCGGTCCCGGCACGTTCGAGATCACCAGGTTGAACGGCATGCGCGGCAGCGCTTCGAAGCCCGGCACCAGCGAGACCCCCAGCGGCGACATGAGCAGCGCCGAGAGCGCCATGGCCTCGATCTTGGGCAGCTGGGTGAAGACCTGTTTGGTCCGGCGCATGGACGTGCTGATGGCGGTGAGCCGTTCCAGCGGATCGGCGATGTGGGTCGCCAGATTCGCCAGGCAGGCCGCGACCATGTTGCCCTCGGAGGTGTCGGACTCGGCGGAGCTGCGGACGTTGACCGGCACCATGGCGATGAGCGGTTCGTCCGGCAGCGCGCCGTGTTCGAGCAGATACGAGCGCAGCGTGGCCGCGCTCATGGCCAGCACGACGTCGTTGACCGTGGCCCCGGTGGCCCGCCGGATCGCGTTGACGCGTTCGAGCGGCCAGGACCGGACCGCGACGCTACGCGCCCCGCCGATGGACACGTTGAGCATGGTGCGCGGTGCGGTCATGGGCATGGTGAGCCGCCCGTCGATCGCCCCGCGCAGCGGCGTGGCGATGGAGGTGGCGCTACGGGCCATGCGCGGCAACGCTTTTCGCAGCTGCTGCCATTGGCTCCGGGGTTCGGGGGTGCTGTCGCGCTCGACCGGGCGGGTACCCCACGGCACCCGCACGCGGGTGTCGAGCGGGTCGTCGGTGAGGGTGCGCTGCAGCAGGCGCATGGCCGAGACGCCGTCGATGAGGGCGTGGTGCATCTTCATATAGATGGCGAAGCGGCCGTCGTCCAGGCCCTCGATGAGCCGGGCCTCCCAGAGCGGGCGGTGCCGGTCCAGCAGCGTGCCGTGCAGGCGCTCGGTGAGATCGATCAGATCACCCATGCCGCCCGGTCCGGGCAGGGCGCATCGCCGCAGGTGATAGCCGAGGTCGACCTGTTCGGCGTGCGACCAGTTCACGCTGGAGAAGCCGCCGAAGGTGCGGCTGGGGTGGCGCTGGAAGCGGGTGCGCACGTCGGTGGCGCCCGCCATGCCGGCGAACAGGTCCCGGGTGAAATCCGGGCCGGCGTCCGCGGGTGGCTCGAACAGCTGCAAACCGCCGACGTGCATGGGGTGCTCGCGGGATTCGACAGCCAGGAAGATCGCGTCGAGTGGGTTGAGAAGATCCATCGGATTCGCCTATGCCGTGGGGGAGCGCTGTGCGTGGTGAAACCGGACACCGCTGCCGGGAGATACGGTCAGGCGACGCTGCCCCCCGCTGCGTTGAGATGAATCAGGTTATCACCGCGCTTGATTCGTCATAACCCCGACGCGCGGCCCTAAACCTCGCGTATCCGAGCGTGTCGCGAGAGTAGCTTGTGATTCGCCATGGATCACCTCATCCGCAGACGCTCGCTGCTCGGAATGGCCGCCGGTCTGGCCGCCGCCGGGCTCGCGGCCGCGTGCGGCCGGACCGGTGAACCGGGCGACGACGATCCGCCCGACGCCGCCGAGGCGATGCGGATCGCCACCGACGCTTATGTTTTCGGCTATCCGCTGGTGCTGATCCACGCCACCCGCGATGCCGGCGGCCCGGTCAACGCCTTCCGGCACAGTCGCGACCTGCCCACCGACGAGGACCGGGTGATGGTGCGCGCCAACCAGGACACGCTGTATTCCAACGCCTGGCTGGACCTGTCCGGCGAACCCATGGTGCTGCAGGTGCCCGCGATGGCCCCGGACCGCTACTGGATCATGCAGCTGCTCGACGCCTGGACCAACACCGTGCACCACCCGAGCTCACCGCGGACCGGCGTCGCGGGCACGCCGCCGCTGTTCACCTATCTGATCAGCGGCCCGGGCTGGTCCGGCACGGTGCCGCCGGGCCTGACGCATCTGCCCATGCCGACGGTCACCACCTGGCTGCTCGGGCGGGTCCAGGTGAACGGCACCGGCGATGTGCCCGAGGTGCGGGCGCTGCAGGATCGAATGCGACTGGCGCCCTTGAGCGCCTGGCTCGCCGATCCCCAGGCCACCCGCACCGGCGCGGCCATCACGGTGGACGACCAGCTCACCGCCCCGGTCAAGGAGGTGGCGGCCCTGGACGGGCGGACCTTCTACGACCGGCTGTGCACCCTGATGGCCGTCGACGCGCCCGCGCCCGCCGACGAGCCCGCGCTACGCCGGTTCGCCCGCATCGGCATCGAACCCGGCGGCCGGATCGACGACTTTCCCATCGCCACCCTGGACGCGGCCGCCGCGGCCGCGCGCAAGAGCATCGCCGCGCACGTCGATCCCGGTACCCGCACCGAGAACGGCTGGCTCTTCTCCACCGCGCTGGGCGCCTACGGCACCGATTACGCGCAGCGCGCCGCCATCGCCCAGCGCGGGCTCGGCGCGAATCTGCCCGAGGACGCGCTGTATCCGTCCACGCCCGAGCTCAGCGCCGACGTCAACGGCGAACCCCGCAGGTTCCGCATTCGCTTCGAGGCGGGCCGGTTCCCGCCGGTGGCGGCGTTCTGGTCGCTGACCGCCTACGACGCCGAGGATTTCCTGGTCGACAATCCGGATCGGATCTACGCGGTCGGGCACGGCCTGCCCGTGGTCCCGGCCCCGGACGGTTCGGCGGAGATCCTGATCCAGCACGCCGACCCCGGACCCGCGGTGCCGCGCGGCAATTGGCTGCCCATCCCCGCCACCGGGATGTTCTCGCTGACCTTGCGGTTGTACGCGCCCCGCCCCGAGGCCGCCGACGGCCGCTGGCAGCCGCCCGAGATCCAGGCGGTGTCCTGACTGTCCGGTCGGAGTGTTCTCTGCCAGAATCGAATTGCTGTGAGTACGCTGAGCGCCGTTCATCGTGGGTTCCGGGGTCGATAACCAGTCCCGGACCGACCTCGAGGAGGATGTGGTGACTGCCGTAGCTCCCAAGCCGGAATCGGGGTTGGAGGCCGCCCGGCCCTACCCGCCGCGCTTGGGCCCCAAGGGTTCGTTCATTCACAAGGCGGTGACGACGACCGACCCGAAGGTGCTCGGCGTCATGTACCTGTGCACCGCCATCACCTTCTTCCTCATCGGTGGGCTCATGGCCCTGCTCATGCGCGGTGAACTCGCTCGCCCGGGCATGCAGTTCCTCTCGCCCGAGCAGTTCAATCAGCTGTTCACGATGCACGGCACGATCATGCTGCTGTTCTACGCGACCGCGATCGTCTTCGGTTTCGCGAACGTGATCCTGCCGCTGCAGATCGGCGCGCCGGACGTGGCGTTCCCGCGCCTGAACGCGTTCAGCTACTGGCTGTACCTGTTCGGCGGCACCATGGCCACGGCCGGGTTCGTGACCCCGGGCGGCGCGGCCGATTTCGGCTGGACGGCCTACACCCCGCTCTCGGACATCGTGCACTCCCCGGGTGTCGGCGCGGATCTGTGGATCCTGGGCCTGGCCGTCTCCGGTCTGGGCACCATCCTCGGCGGCGTCAACATGATCACGACGGTCGTCTGCCTGCGCTGCCCCGGCATGACCATGTTCCGGATGCCGATCTTCACCTGGAACATCCTGGTGACGAGTGTGCTGGTGCTGCTGGCGTTCCCGCTGCTGACCGCGGCGCTGTTCGCGCTCGCGTACGACCGGCACCTGGGCGGGCACATCTACGATCCGGCCAACGGCGGCGCCATTCTCTACCAGCATCTGTTCTGGTACTTCGGCCATCCCGAGGTGTACATCATCGCGCTGCCGTTCTTCGGCATCGTCTCGGAGATCTACCCGGTCTTCAGTCGCAAGCCGATCTTCGGGTACACGACGCTGGTGTACGCGACCCTGGCCATCGCGGCGCTGTCCATCGCGGTGTGGGCGCACCACATGTACGCGACGGGATCGGTTCTGCTGCCGTACTTCTCGTTCATGACGTTCCTGATCGCGGTACCGACCGGCGTGAAGTTCTTCAACTGGATCGGCACGATGTGGCGCGGGCAGCTCACGTTCGAGTCGCCGATGCTGTGGTCGATCGGCTTCCTGGTCACGTTCCTCTTCGGTGGTCTGTCGGGCGTCATCCTGGCCTCGCCGCCGCTGGACTTCCACGTGTCCGACACCTATTTCGTGGTCGCGCACTTCCACTACGTGCTGTTCGGCACCATCGTGTTCGCGACGTTCGCGGGCATCTACTTCTGGTTCCCGAAGATGACCGGTCGCATGATGGACGAGCGCCTGGGCAAGTGGCACTTCTGGACGACCTTCGTCGGCTTCCACACCACGTTCCTGGTGCAGCACTGGCTGGGCAACGAGGGCATGCCGCGCCGCTACGCGGACTACCTGCCCACCGACGGATTCACCCTGCTCAACACGATCTCGACCATCGGCGCCTTCATCCTCGGCGCCTCGATGCTGCCGTTCGTGTGGAACGTCTTCAAGTCCTACCGCTACGGCGAGGTCGTGACCGTCGACGATCCGTGGGGCTACGGCAACTCCCTCGAGTGGGCGACCACCTGCCCGCCGCCGCGCCACAACTTCTACGAGCTGCCCCAGATCCGTTCGGAGCGACCGGCATTCGAGCTGCACTACCCGCACATGGTGGAGCGCATGCGCGCCGAGGCCCACGTGGGCTGGGGCACCCGGCCGCACACCGCCGACGATCGGGAGTCGATCACCGGCTGATCCGCCCGCTGCCGTCGAACGGCGGTCGTCCTCCGGGGCGGCCGCCGTTTCGCTGTCCGGGGTGAAGTTCGGCGTCCCACCGGCTATTTCGGGTTCCGCGCGGCGCGGCTGGCTCCGGCTGTTCGGCTGTCGTTGGGCTGCAGGGTGATCGGTGCCGCCCGCTGCCTGATCATTCGTCCACCTGCGGCGCGGACCGAATGACAGCAGACTTCCAGCAAACTTGCGGTACTGTCCGCAATCACGGGCGCGTACATCGAACTCGCCCGGCGTTTTCCGCAGGTCTCGACTCCGGGAGGGACAGTGCTCGCCGATTCTCCGGATGTTCTCCACGCCGTACCGTTCGAATTGTCCAGGGCGCAAATGGAATTGTGGCTCGCCGACGATATCGGGCGCGCCGACGACGCCACCGGCCACCGCCCGCGCGCGCTGCCCGGGCAGGCGCACTACCTGGAACTGCGCGGTGCGCTGGACGCCGACCTCTTCGACGTGGCCTCGCATCGGGCCTTCGAGGAATTCGGCGTCGGCCGGCTACGCATCGGACAGGTGGACGGGCGGCCGTACCAGTGGATGGCGGCCGATATCGGCGGCCGTCTCGAACACGTGGACTGCTCGGTGGAACCGGATCCGCGTGCGGCCGCGCTGGACTGGATGAATCGGCGGCACCGGTGCGCGATCGACCTGCTCGACGCACCGCTCTGGGCGGCCGCGCTGCTGCGCATCGGGCCCGGCCATCACATCTGGTACGGGCAGATGCACCACGTGGCCATCGACGGTTACGGCGGCCTGAGCCTGATCGCGCGGATCGGGCAGTGGTACGACGCGCTACTGGCGGAGTCCGAGCCCGCGCCCTTCGGCGGGCTGTCCCCGGCCCGTATCCAGGCCGCCGACGTCGAATATCGTGCCTCGGCACGCTTTCTCGCCGACCGCGAGTACTGGCGGGAGCGCTTCGCGGACTGGAACGCACCGCTGCCCGCGCCCGGCCCGGCCCGCGTGCGCCGCGGTCGAGCGCCGGTGCCCGCGGCGCTGCGGGCCGCCGGCGCGCTGTCCCCGGCGCACTGGCGGGAGCTGGAAAGGCGTGCCGCGCAGTGCGACGCGAGTCCCGCGCAGGTGCTGGTCGCGGCGATCTGCGCGTTCCGCGCGGGCACCACGGGTGACGTCGAACCCCTGGTGCGACTGGCGGCTTCGGCGCGCACCACCGCGGTGTTGAAGAAGTCGGGCGGCATGCTCGCCAACGTGCTGCCCATCCGGTTGCGCTGCGCGGGCGCGGTGACGGTGCGCGACCTCGTCGCCGCGGCCGCGCGCGACATCACCGGGGGACTGCGTCATCAGCGCTATCGCTTCGAGGAGCTGCGCCGCGAGCTCGGCATCGGCGCGGACCAGGTGGCGGGCCCGACCGTGAACCTGATGTTCTTCGATCGCACCGGCCGCTTCGGGGAGGCGATCGGCGAATACCGCATTCTCGCTTCCGGATCGGTCGCCGACATCCACTTCAATCTGTACCGCGCGGGCGCCGCGGACGGGCTGTCGGTCGACCTGCTCGGCAATCCCGACCGATACGACCGGACCGAACTCGGCGAACTGCTCGATCGCTTCCTGCTGTTCCTGGGCAACTTCGTCGCGGCCGGTCCGGACACCCCGGTCGCGCGGATCGGGCTGCTGTCCGAGGCGGAGACGGCCGGGTTGCGAGCCGCGCCGAGCCGCACCGCGGTGGAGCCGGTCCTGATGCCGGACCTGTTCGCCGCGGCCGAGCGCCACGACGTGGACCCGGCGGTGGTCCAGGGTGAGACCGCGCTGGACGGCGCACGCTGGGACGAACTCTCGAATGCCCTGGCGCACAGGCTGTGCGAGCGAGGCATCGGGCCGGGCGACGTGGTGGCCGTCCCGGCGCGCCGGAACGTGCACTGGCTGATCGCGATCCGGGGCGTGCTCGCCGCCGGCGCCGCCTACCTGCCGATCGATCCAGCCCATCCCGCCGAGCGAGTGCGGGCGCAGCTAGACGAATCCGATGTGCGATTCGGAATCGACACCGCCGCAGCGGAACTGACCGACGCCGTGCGCTCGGGCCGGGACTGGCTCGACCTGGCCGAGCTGGTGCGGAACCACACCGGGTCCGGAACCCCGCCTGTCACCGACGCCGACCGCCCCCGGCCCGCGCACCCCGCGCATCCGGCCTACGTCATCTACACCTCGGGCTCCACCGGAATCCCCAAGGGCGTCGCGGTGACCCACGCCGGTCTGGCGAATCTCTGCGCCGCGCGGTCCGCCCTGCTGCCCGCCGGGCCCGGCGACCGGGTGTTGTGCGGAGCCGCGCCGACCTTCGACGCCTCGCTGTGGGAACTGCTCTTCGCCGCCACCGGTGCCACCCTGGTCATCGCGCCCGACGATGTCTACGCGGGCCCCCGGCTGGCCGAATTTCTACGGCGCGAGCACATTACGCACGCGTTCCTCACCCCGGCCGTCCTGGCGGCCACCGATCCCGCCGGCCTGGGCGAGCTGCGCCTGCTCGCCACCGGCGGCGAGGCCTGCCCGCAGTCCGTGGTGGCCGCGTGGGCGCGCGGGCGCACCCTGGTCAACGCGTACGGGCCCACCGAGGCCAGCATCGTCACGCACCTGGGCCCGATGGCGCCGGACCGCCCGATCACCCTCGGCACGCCCGTTCCCGGCGTGCGCGCCCACGTCCTGGACCCGTGGCTGCGCCCGGTGCCGCCGGGCGTGGTGGGCGAGCTCTACCTGGGCGGTCCGGGGCTCGCGCGCGGTTACCTCGCCCGATTCCCGCTCACCGCCGCCCGTTTCGTGGCGGACCCGTTCGGCGATTCCGGCGCGCGGCTCTACCGCACCGGCGACCTGGTGACCGGGGACGCCGCGGGCGACCTGGTCTTCCACGGCCGCGCCGACGCGCAGGTGAAGGTGCGCGGCCTGCGCATCGAACTCGGCGAGATCGAAGCCGTGCTCGCCGACTGCCCCGGCGTCGCCCAGGCGGTGGTGGTGTTGCACGGCGCCGCGCCCGCCCCGCGCATCGTCGCCTACGCCATGCCGGAGCCCGGCTTCCTGCTCACCACCCGCGAACTGGAAGTAGCTGCCGCGCAACGGCTTCCGGCGTACATGGTGCCCACCATCATCCTGCTCGACCGCTTTCCGCTGTCCCCGAGCGGCAAGGTGGACCGGCGGGCGCTGCCCGCTCCCGTCGCGCCCGCCGTCGTCTATCGCGCCCCCGTCACGGCGGCGGAGAAGGCGGTCGCGGCGGCGTTCGCGGAACTGCCCGCCGTGCCCGCGGACGGCGTCGCCCGCATCGGCCTGGACGAGGACTTCTTCGCGCTCGGCGGGGATTCGCTCAGCGCGGCCCTGGTCGCCGCGCGGGTGGGCGCGGCCCTGGGCGTGGAGGCCGGGGTTCGCGATCTGTTCGAAGCGCCCACGGTCGCCGGTTTCGCCGAACGCGTCGGCGCCCGTGAACTCTTGGCCGAGCGCACGCGCCCGGCCCGGCGCCCCCGCCCCGACCGGGTGCCGCTGTCGTACGCGCAACGGCGGCTCTGGCTGATCAACCGCCTGGACCCGGCGTCGCCGGCCTACAACATGCCGCTCGGCCTGCGCCTGACCGGAGCCCTCGACGTCAGCGCGCTGACCGCCGCCCTGACCGACGTCGTCGGCAGGCACGAAGCGCTGCGCACCGTGTTCGCCGAGTCCGACGGCTTGGTTCGCCAGCGGCTGGTGCCGGCCGGCGCCGTGGTGAACCCGCTGTCCCCGGAGCCGATCGACGCCGCGCTGGTCGAGCACGAAATGCGCGAATTCGTCCGCGCCGGTTTCGATCTGGCACACGAGGCGCCGCTGCGGCTGCGCCTGCTCCGGGTGCTCGGCCCGCAATCCGAACAGCACGTGCTGCTCGTGCTGGCGCATCACATCGTCGCCGACGGCATGTCGCTGGCCCCGTTCGCGCGCGACCTGGCGACCGCCTACCGCGCCCGGCTGCGCAGCTCCGCGCCGGAGTGGAACCCGCTGCCGGTGCAGTACGCCGACTACACGCTGTGGCAGCGCGAACTGCTCGGGGACGAGTCCGATCCGGATTCGGAACTGTCCCGGCAGCTCGGCTACTGGCGCGGCGTGCTCGGCGGTCTGCCGCCGGAATCGGCACTGCCGGCGCATCGTTCGCGTCCCGGCCGGGGCACGCGGCGGGCGGCACGGGTCACCGCCGAGCTGCCCGAGCACACCGTGCACGGGCTGCGCGACCTCGCGCGGCGGCACGGCGCGACCCTGTTCATGGTCGCGCACGCGGGTCTGGCCGCCCTGCTGGCCCGGGTCTCCGGCGGCGCCGACATCGCCCTGGGCACCCCGGTGGCCGGGCGCGGGGACGCGCGGCTGGACGATCTCATCGGCATGTTCGTCAACACCCTGGTCCTGCGCGTTCCGGTGGACGGCTCGGAGTCCGGCGACGCGTTGCTGTCCCGGGTGCGCGACATCGACCTCGCGGCCTTCGCGCACGGCGAGGTGCCGTTCGAGCGGGTCGTGCGGGCGGCGGGCGTGCCGCACACCCCCGCCCGGCACCCGCTGTTCCAGGTGATGCTGTCGGTGCGGTCCGGCGAGACGGTCGCGTTCGAACTGCCCGGGCTGCAGGCGGATACGATCGGCCTCGCGGTGCCGGTGGCCAAGTTCGATCTGGAGTTCACCGTCGTCGAATCGGCGGCGGGGCTGACCCTGACCCTGAACTACGCCACCGAGCTGTTCGAGGCCGCGGACATGGCGGCCCTCGCCGAACGCGCGGTCCGGGTGTTCGACCAGCTGGCCCGGGATTCGAGCGTGCCGGTGGGCGACATCGACCTGCTCTCGGCCGCCGAGCGGGCGGGGCTGCGGGAGCGCGACGACGAGGGCGAGGCGGTGCCCGCGCCGCTGCCGCACCTGCTGACCCGGGCCGCGGCGTACGCGCCGGGGGCCACCGCGGTGGTGTGCGGGGACCGCACGCTCACCTACGGCGAGCTGCTTCCGCGCGTGAATCACCTGGCGCGCAGGCTGATAGCGCTGGGGGCCGGGCCGGAGGACGTCGTGGCCGTGGCGCTGCCCCGCTCCCTCGAATGGGTGGTGGCGATGTGCGCGGTCGCGCAGGCGGGCGCGGCGGCGCTGCCGCTCGACCCGGGCGCACCCGCCGAGCGCGTGCGCCTCATGCTCACCGATTCCGAGGTTCGCCTCGGGCTCACCGGCCCCGGCGCCGATCTGCCGGAGCTGCCCGGCGGTTCCTGGCTCGCCCTCGACATCGACGAACTCGACGGCTGCGACGAGCCCGTCACCGACGCCGACCGGATCCGCCCGCTGCGGCTGGCCCATCCGGCCTATCTGATCTACACCTCGGGCTCCACCGGAATTCCCAAGGCCGTGTGCGTGACTCACTCCGGACTGGCGAACGTGGTGGTCACCCAGGCGCAGCGCTGCGACGCCGATCCGCGCGCCCGGGTGCTCGCGGTCGCCTCACCCGCGTTCGACGCCTCGATCTGGGAACTGCTGCAGGCGCTGGGCGCGGGCGGCGCGCTGGTGATCGCGCCGCCCGCCGCGTACGCCGGTCGCGAGCTGTTCGATGTTCTTGCCGGAGAGCGCGTTACGCACGCTCTGCTGACACCACGCGTCCTGGCGACCCTGCCGGAGGGAGATCTGCCGGACCTGCGGCTGCTGGCCACCGGCGGGGAAACCTGCCCGCCGGAGCTGACCGCCCGGTGGTCCGCGGACCGGTGCTTCGTGAATGCCTACGGGCCCACCGAGGCCACCATCTGGGCCACCGTCACCCGCCCGCTGCGCGCCGGGGCGGGACCGGTCCCGATCGGCGATCCCGTCGTCGGCGCCCGGATCCGCGTGCTGGACGCGCGATTGCGCCCGGTACCGCCCGGGGTCGTCGGCGAGATCTACGTGGCGGGCGCCGGGGTGGCGCGCGGGTACTCCCATCGGCCCGGGCAGACCGGCGCGCGCTTCGTGCCCGATCCCTTCGGCGCGCCCGGTACGCGCATGTACCGGACCGGCGATCTCGGCGCCCGGCGCGCCGACGGGGAGCTGGATTATCACGGGCGCAACGACTTCCAGGTCAAGGTGCACGGGGTGCGGCTGGAGCCCGGCGAGGTCGAGGCCGCGCTGTCGGCGGCGCCCGAGGTGGCCGCGGCCGCGGTGGTGGTGCGTCCCGGCGCCGCGGGGCCCGAACTCCTCGGCTACGTGGTGCCCGTGCCCGGCGCGACCGTCGACACCGAGGGGCTGCGCGCCGTCCTCGCGCGACGCCTGCCGGCGCGGCACGTGCCGGCCCAGGTGCGCATACTCGACCACCTGCCGCTCACCCCGGCGGGCAAACTCGATCGCGCCGCCCTGCCCGCGCCCGAGTCCGCGCGGGCGGTGTTCGACGAACCCGCAACGCCCACCGAGGAACTCGTCGCGCGGGTGTTCGCCCGGGCCCTCGCCGCCGACCGGGCGGGCCGGGCCGACGACTTCTTCGCGCTCGGCGGCAACTCCCTCAGCGCGGCCGGCGCGGTGAGCCTGCTGCGCGCCGAACTCGCGGGCGCGGCGACCGTGGAACCGCGCGACCTCTTCGACGAGCCCACGGTGGCGGGACTGGCCCGGCTGCTCGACGACCGGCGGGCCGCGCGACCCGCCGGCGAGCCCGGATCGCCAACTCCGGAACCGGACGGCACCGGGCCGGAACGGGTTCCGCTGTCGTTCGCACAGCAGGGGATCTGGCTGCTGGACCGGAGCGGCGCGGGCGCGGCGTACCACATTCTGCTGGCCGTGCGGCTGGGCGGCGCGCTGGACGTGGCGGCGCTGGCGGCGGCGGTGGCCGATGTGGTGCAGCGGCACGAGCCGCTGCGCACCTACTTCCCCGAGCACGAGGGCGTGCCGTATCAGGCGGTGGCGCAGGAGGATGTCGGCGCGATGGACATCCGCCGCATCCCGCCCGCCCGCCTCGAACGCGCGCTGGCAACCTTCGAGGCACAGCCCTTCGACCTCGCCGCCGCCCCGCCGGTGCGGGCCAGGCTCTTCGCGGTCGACGCCTCGGGTGACGCCGCGCACCGCTCGGAATGGGTGCTGGCCCTGGTGGTGCACCACGTGAACGCGGACGGCTTCTCCCTGGCCCCGCTCGCCCGCGATCTCGCCGCGGCCTACGCCGCGCGGACCACCGGCACGACGCCGTACTGGCCCGTTCTCGGCACGCGGTACGCCGACCACACCCGCGCGCAGCACCGCGCGCTCGGCCGGCCCGACGACCCCGATTCGGAACTGGCACGGCAGCTCACGTACTGGCGCGCGGTGCTCGCGGACGCGCCGCTGGAACTGCCGCTGCCGCTGGACCGTCCCCGCCCGGACATCGCCGCGCATCTGGGCGCGTGCGTCGAAACGACACTGCCGCAGTCGATGACGGCTCGGCTGCGTGCGCTGGCCACCGCCCATCGCGCGTCGATGTTCATGGTGACCCACGCCGCGCTCGCGGTGCTGCTGGCGAAGCTGTCCGGCACCGGCGACATCGTCATCGGCACGCCCACCGCGGGCCGATCCGCGCCCGGCCTGGACGATCTGGTCGGCATGTTCGTCAACTCCGTGCCGCTGCGGGTGGCCGTCGATCCCGACGCGTCCTTCGCCGCGCACCTGGACCGGGTGCGCGCGGTGGACCTGGACGCGCTCGCGCACGCGCACACCCCGTTCGAGCACATCGTGGAGGCGCTGCGGCTGCCGCGTTCGGCGGCCCGGCATCCGCTGTTCCAGGTGGCGCTGTCCTTCCGGAACTTCGAGGTGCCCGAACTGCGCCTGCCCGGCGTGCGGGTGGAGACGCTCACCACCCCCGCCCACGCCATCCGCTTCGACCTGGAATTCGAACTGGCGGAGCACGATTCGGGCCTCACGGTGACGCTGCGCTACGACACCGCGCTGTTCGACCCCGAGACCGCCCGGGGACTGCTGGAACGATTCGAGCGAACGCTCACCGCCGTGGCCGCCCGCCCCGACCGCCCGATCCACACCGTGGACGTGCTCTCGCCCCGGGAACGCCGCCGCCTGCCCCGGGTCGCCGCGAACACGGCGAATCCCGCCCCGATCACCCTGCCCGAGATACTCGCCCGGACGGTGACCAACGCGCCGGAGTCCCGTGCCCTGGTGTACGGCGCGACCACCCTGACCTACCGCGAACTGGACGAACACGCGAATCGCCTGGCCCGCCTACTGATCGGCGGCGGCATCGGCCCCGGCGACGTGGTGGCCGTGGCGATGCGCCGGTCGCCCGCCTGGCTGGTCGCCCTGTGGGCGGTGGCCAAGACCGGCGCGGCCTACCTCCCGGTCGATCCGGCCCACCCGTCCCACCGCATCACCGGCATGCTCGCGGATTCGTCCGCCGCCCTCGGCTTGACCACCGCCGCCACCCGCCACGAACTCCCCGACCTCCCTTGGCTCGTGGTCCAGGATCCCGTCCCGGCAGTCCCCGCCGCCCCGGTTGATCAGGCGGATTCGGCTGCCTCGGGTGACTCGGCTGCCACAACAGACCCGACCTGCTCGGCTGCGCTGGCGGATTCGGCCGCCATGGCCGACGCGGCAGACCCGGTGGACTCGGCCTATCTGTCCGACATGGCAGACCCGGCGGCCCTGGCTGACCTCGGCTGCCCGGCTTCTCCGGCCGACCCGGTTGCTTCGCGTGGTCGTACGGACTCTGCCATTCCAGCTGTTTCGGCCAGCTTGTCCCTGCCGGCTGCCCAGGTCGTTCCGGCGGATTCGCCCGGCTCGGCCGGTCGGGCCCACTCGGGCGACGCGCCCGATATGCCCGACGTATCTACCGGTGGCGCAGTGCCCGGCGTCGCCATGTCCGCTCGGGCGACGGCGTCCACCGAGCCCGTCACCGACGCGGACCGGGTGCGGCCGATCCATCCGGCGGACGCTGCCTACGTGCTGTTCACGTCCGGATCCACCGGGGCGCCCAAGGGCGTGGTCGTCACCCACGCGGGCCTGGCGCACACGCTCGCGGCGCAGGGCGAGCACTGCGGGGTCGAGGCGGATTCCCTTGTCCTGCAACTCGCTTCGCCGGGGTTCGACGCCTCGCTGTGGGAGGTTCTGCTCGCGACGGGGGCGGGGGCGGCGCTCGTCATCGCGCCGCCGGACGTGTACGGGGGTGCGGAGCTCGCGGCGCTGCTCTCCGCTGCGCGTGTCACGCACGCGTTCGTCACGCCGGCGGTGCTGGCCACCATGGACCCGGACACGCTCGAAACAGCCGGGGGCGCACCGATTCTGCGCACCGTGGTGACCGGGGGCGAGGTGGTGGCGCCGGGGGTGGCCGCGCGCTGGGCCGCCGGGCGTGAGCTGCTCGTCGCCTACGGGCCCACCGAGGCCACCATCGTCGCCACCATCAGCGCGCCGCTGGCACCGGATCAGCCCATGACCATCGGCGGGCCCGCCGCCGGTATGCGCTGCTACGTGCTCGACAACCGGCTGGCGCTCGTGCCGGACGGCGTGATCGGCGAACTCTACGTGGCGGGTCCCGGTGTGGCGCGCGGATATTGCGCCCGGCCCGGCCTGACCGCCGGGCGCTTCCTGCCCGATCCGTTCGCTCCGGGCCGCATGTACCGCACCGGCGACGCGGTGCGCCGGCGCGCCGACGGCGCCCTGATCTTTGTCGGCCGCACCGATTCCCAGGTCAAGCTGCGCGGGCAGCGCATCGAGCTCGGCGAGATCGAGGCCGCGCTGGCGAGCCTGCCCGGTGTCGCCCAGGCGGCCGCACTGGTGCGGGCGGACGATCCCGGCGAACCCCGGATCGTCGCGTACGCCACGCCCGCGCGCGGGGTGAAGCTCGACCCGATCCGGTTGCGCACCATGCTGTCCCGTCAGCTTCCGGGGTACCTGATGCCATCAGCCGTCGTGTGTTGCGAGCGCCTGCCGCTGACCGTGAACGGCAAGCTCGACCGGGCCGCGCTGCCCGCGCCCGCGGCGGAGACCGAGCCCTTCCGCGAGCCGGTCACCGCGGCCGAACGCGCGGTGGCGCGGGCTTTCGCCGAGGTCCTGGGCGTGGAGCGGGTCGGCCTGGACGACGACTTCTTCCGGCTGGGCGGCAACTCGCTCAGCGCCACCCGCGTCGCGGCCCGGATCGGCGCCGCGCTGCGCGCCGGGGTGCCGGTCCGGGAGGTCTTCGACGCGCCGACGGTCGCGGTATTGGCTGCGCGCCTGTCGGATTCACCGCACCCGGTCCGGCCGGAACCGCGGGCGGGGGAGCGGGGCGAGCGGACGCCGCTGTCCTTCGCGCAGCAGCGCCTGTGGCTGCTGAACCGCCTCGATCCGGACTCCCCGGCCTACAACATCCAGCTCGTGCTGCGCCTGACCGGAACACTGGACCACGCCGCGCTGCGAGCGGCGCTGCACTACGTGGTGGATCGGCACGAGGCGCTGCGGACGTACTACCCCGAACACGACGGCGTCGGCGAGCAGCGGCTGGTCCCGGCCGGTTCGGTGCTCGGCGACGTGGCCGTCCACCGCTGCGACACCTTCGACGCCGACGCGTGGATCACCGAAATCTGCTTGGCGCCTTTCGATCTCACCGCCGAAGTACCCGTGCGCTGCGCCCTGTTCGCGGTGGGCGAGGGCGCGGGCGAACCGCGCGAGTGGCTGCTGGTCTTCGTCGTGCATCACGCCAACGCGGACGGCTACTCGCTCGCCCCGCTGGCCCGCGATCTGGGGGAGGGCTACGCGGCGGCGATACGCGGCGAACGGCCCGACCGCGCACCGCTCGGGGTGCAGTACGCCGATTACGCCCGATGGCAGCGCGAGGTGCTCGGCGCCGCCGACGATCCGCTGTCCGAGCACAGTCGCCAACTCGACTACTGGACAACCACTCTCGCCCAGGCGCCGGCCGACCTCGGCCTGCCCGTCGATCGCCCCCGCGCGGCGGTGGCCGCGACACACGGCCGCACCGTCACCTGCGTCGTTCCCGAATCCACCGTCACCGCGCTGCGGGACCTGGCCGAACAGCACGACGCCTCCCTCTTCATGACCCTGCACGCCGGGCTGGCCCTGCTGCTGTCGGCGTGGTCCGGCGGCGACGACATCACCATCGGCACCGCGGTGGCGGGCCGGGGCGCGGCCGCGCTCGACGAGCTGGTCGGCATGTTCGTCAACACCCTGGCCCTGCGCGTGGAAGTCGATGCGGCCGAGTCGTTCTCGGCGCTGCTGACGCGCGTTCGGGAGACCGACCTGGCCGCCTTCGCCCACGCCGAACTGCCCTTCGACCGGGTGGTCGAGGCCCTGGATCCACCGCGTACCCGCGCGCGCCACCCGCTCTTCCAGGTCGTGCTGGCGCTGCAGAACCTGGACCCGATCGGGCTGCGACTACCCGGCCTGCGCGCGGAGCCCGTGCCCGCGCCGATCGTCACCGCGCGCTTCGACCTCGAATTCGTCTGCACCCCGGTCGATTCCGGCCTCCGCATCGACGTGCAGTACGCGACCGAGCTCTTCGACCACGGCACCGTCGCCGCCCTGCTCGCCCGCTACCGGCGCCTGCTGGAGTCGGCCGCCGCCGCACCGCACCGCCCGACCGCTCGCCTGGGCATCCTGGGCCCGCACGAACACCGGCTGGTCGTACGCGAATGGAATCGCACCGAGACCGGCGAGGTCGATCTGCTGCTGCCGGATCTGCTGGACGCGGCCGTGCGCCGCGCGCCCGAGTCCGAGGCGCTGCGGTGCGGCGAGATCGCCCTGACCTACCGTGAGCTGGACGCCCGGGCACAACGGCTCGCCCGTCGGTTGCGGGCTCGCGGCATCGGCCCCGAAGACGTGGTGGCCCTGGGGATATCGCGCTCGGTGGCCTGGGCGGCGGCCCTCTGGGGCATCACCGAATCCGGCGCCGCCTTCATGCCGCTGGATCCCGCCGCGCCGCCCGCGCGCCTCTCGGCGATGCTCGCCGCGACCGGCGCCCGCGTCGTACTCACCACCGCCGCCGAGCGCGCGGTCTTCGACACGCTGCCGAACCTCGAGGTGCTGATCCTGGATCCGGACGGCGCGGCATCCGGTCCGGAACCCGAACGGTCGTCCTCCCCGGCCCGGGACGCGCGCCCCGGCAACGCCGCCTACGTCATCCACACCTCGGGCTCGACCGGCGTCCCCAAGGCCGTGGTCGTGTCGCACGCCGGACTCGCGAACATGGCCGCCACCCAGGCGCGCTGCATCGGCGCCGAGCGCACCGCGCGGGTATTGTGCGTCGCCGCACCGAGTTTCGACGTCTCGGTGTGGGAACTGGTGCTGGCCGCCGACGCGGCCGCCACCCTGATCATCGCCCCGCCCGGGGTCTACGCCGGCCCCGAGCTCGCCGAACTGCTGCGGCGCGAACGGGTGACACACGCCGTCGTGACGCCCGGGGTGCTGGCCTGCACCCCCGTCGCGGACCTGCCCGACCTCGCGGTGGTCGTCACCGGCGGCGAAGCCTGCCCGCCGGCCGTCGCGGCGACCTGGGGCGCCGGGCGCCGCCTCGTCAACGCCTACGGCCCCACCGAAACCACCGTCGTCAGCACCGTGAGCGGGGCGCTCGACGGCGGCGCGCCGATCACCATCGGCGGCCCCGCCGTGGGCACCCGCTGCTACGTCCTGGACCGCGCCCTGCGCCCGCTGCCCGTCGGCGCCGTCGGCGAGCTGTACATCGGCGGCCCCGGAGTGGCGCGCGGCTACTTCGGCAGGCCGGCGGGCACGGCCGCCCGCTTCGTCCCGGACCCCTTCGGCCCGCCCGGCGAAAGGCTCTACCGCACCGGTGATCTCGTGTCCTGGACCGATACCGGCGAGCTGCGCTATCGGGGGCGCGGCGACTTCCAGGTCAAGATTCGCGGCATGCGAGTCGAACCCGGTGAGATCGAGACGGTCCTGTCCCGCGCACCCGGCGTGGCGCAGATCCTCGTCGTCCGCACCGACGGCCCCGCGGGCGCGGCCCTGACGGCCTACGCGGTGCCCGAGCCCGGCCGCGCACTGGACCCCGGCGAGCTGACCGCCCTCGCGGCGCGGCAGTTGCCGGATTACCTGCGCCCCACCGTGATCGTGCTCGATCGCCTGCCCCTGCGCGCCAACGGCAAGATCGATCGCGCCGCCCTGCCCACCCCGGCGCCGGTCCGCTCGGACTACCTGGCGCCGGTGCGCCCGGCCGAACGCCGGGTCGCCGCCGCCTACGCCGAGGTCCTCGGCCTCGACCGCGTGGGACTGAACGACGAGTTCTTCGCGCTCGGCGGCAACTCCCTCGGCGCCGCCCGGGTCATCGCGCGGCTCAACGGCGGAGTCGCCCTGCGCGATCTCTTCGAAGCCCCCCGGGTGCGCGAGCTGGCCGAGCGGCTCGACGATTCCGCGGGCTCGATTCACCCCCGCGCCAACGAGTCCTACGAGGTCCTGCTGCCGCTGCGCCGCACCGACGGCGACATCCTGTTCTGCGTGCATCCCGGCGGCGGCCTGGCCTGGCCCTACGCCGGACTGCTCGACCGGCTCGACCCCGCGGTCGCGCTGTACGGCCTGCAGGATCCCTGGGTACTCGGCGCCGGGGAGCCGTACGACAGCCTGCACGACTACGCGGCCCGCTACGTGGACGAGATCCTGCGCGTGCGCCCGGCCGGACCGTATCGGCTGCTGGGCTGGTCGCTCGGCGGCCGCATCGCGCACGAGATCGCCGTCCGGCTCCAGGATCGGGGCGCGGAGGTCGCGCTGCTGGCCATGATGGACAGTGCCGCGGACGACGGCGGCGCGGTCCTCGATTCGCGGGACACCGCGGCGGCGTGGGCCGAACTGCACGGCATGGCGGAGCTGACGCGCGCGGCCGAGAGCTTCCCGCCCGAGATGGTCGAGCGCGCCACCGCCGCCCTCACCCGGCCCGTGACCGGCCGGCCCGGCGGCCGCTATCGCGGGAACCTGGTGCACTTCACCGCGACCGTCGCCGCGGGCGCCCGGCGGCCCGCCGCGAGCTGGCGCGACCACGTCACCGGCGACATCGCCGACATCCCCGTCGAGGCCACGCATATCGGTATGGCACAGCCGATTCCGCTGACCGAGATCGCCCGGGGCCTGACCCGGCACTGGCACGGCGCGTGAGCACCGCGCACCTGCCCGCGGCCATCCACGTGGTCGGCGCGCGCGTGCACAACCTCGACGACCTGACCGTCGACATCCCGCTCTGGTCCTGGGTGGCGATCACCGGGCTGTCGGGTTCGGGCAAGTCCTCGCTCGCCATGGACGTGCTCTACGGCGAGGGCTATCAGCGCCTGCTCGGCGGGCTGTCCACCTACACGCGGCGCCGGATCAGCCAGGCCGAACGCCCCGACGTGGACCGGATCGACTACCTGCCCGCGACCCTGGCCCTGCGCCAGCGCCCGCCGATCCCGGGACGGCGCAGCACCGTCGGCACCATGACCGAGGTCTACAACGTGCTGCGCCTGATGTATTCGCGGCTCGGTTCCCACCTGTGCCCCACCGGTTTCCGGCTGCCGCCGGCGCTGGACACCGCGCTGCGCGGCCGGGTGGACCTGCCCGAATGCGGCGGCGAGTTCGAGCTGCCGGGCGCGGAGTCCTTCGCCTTCGACAGCTTCGGCGCCTGCCCGCGCTGCGGCGGCCTCGGCACCGTCGAGGAGATCGACGACGCCGCCCTGATCCCGAATCCGGACCTGTCGATCGCCGACGGCGCGGTCGCACCGTGGAAGCTGCCGCTGCGCGACTTCCAGCCGCAGATCGCCGAACAACTCGGCGTCCGCATCGACGTGCCCTATCGCGAGCTGACCGCGCACGAGCGCGAGATCGTCCTGAACGGGCCCGCCGAGAAGCGGCACGTGGTGGTCACCACCAAATCCGGGCGGGCCGCCGAACTCAACGGCACCTACGAGAACGCCCGTGCGGCGGTACGGCATTCGCTCGCCAACAGCTCGAGCCAGACCACGCGCGAGCGGCTGAGCAAATTCTTCACCCTGCACACCTGCCCGGCCTGCCACGGCACCCGGTTGCGCCCCGAGGCGCTCACCACCCTGATCGGGGACCGCGACATCGCCGCGACCAGCGCGCTGACGCTGGCCGAATTGGCGCCCTGGGCACGCGCATTGGCCGATACGCTGCCCGCCGACATGCACGGCCTGGCCACCCGGCTGACCACCGAGTTCGTGCGCGCGATCGAACCGCTGTGCACCCTGGGGCTCGGCTACCTGAGCCTGGACCGCGCGGGCGAATCGCTGTCGACGGGGGAGCGCCAGCGCATCCAGCTGACCTCGACCCTGCAAACCCGTTCCACCGGAATGCTCTACGTGCTCGACGAACCTTCGATCGGCCTGCATCCGGCCAATGTCGAGGGCCTGCGTGATGTCATCCGCGCCCTGGTCGGCAACGGCAATTCGGTGGTCATGGTGGATCACGAGGTCGATCTGCTGCGCGCGGCGGACCACCTCATCGAGATGGGACCGGGGGCGGGCCGCGCGGGCGGCCGCGTCATCGCCCGGGGCACCGCCGCCGAACTCGCCGCCGACCCGAATTCGATCACCGGGCCCTACCTGTCGGGCGCGGCCGAGACGCACGCCCGCAGGGCCCGGCCGGTGCGGGATACCGATCCCCGGCTGGAGATCACCGTCGGCGACTTCTACACCCTGCACGGGGTGACCGCGCGGATCCCGCTGGAGCGCCTCACCCTGGTCACCGGCGTCTCCGGATCCGGCAAGACCAGCCTCATCCTGGAGAGCCTGGTACCCGCCCTGGACCGCGTTCTCCGCGGGCGGGAACTACCCGAACACGTTGCGGCACTGGACAGCGCGGGTCTCACCCGGGTGGTCACGGTCGACTCCACGCCGATCGGCAACAACAGCCGCTCCACCCCGGCCACCTACTCCGGCGCGTTCGACGGGTTGCGCGCGCTGTTCGCGGCCACCCCGCTCGCGCGCGAACGGCACTGGGGCGCGGGCCGTTTCTCCTACAACGTCAAGGGCGGGCAGTGCCCGGTGTGCGCCGGACTCGGCGAGGTGTCCCTGGACGTGCAGTACCTGCCCGACATGACGATCACCTGCCCGACCTGCCACGGCGCCCGGTACAACGCCGAGACGCTCGAGGTGCGGGTGGACGGCCTGACCATCGCCGACGTCCTGGCCCTCACCGTGGCCGACGCCGCGGACCGCTACGCGAGCGTCGCGCGGGTCGGCCCGCCGCTGCAGGCGCTGCGCGAGGTCGGGCTCGGCTACCTCGCGCTCGGCGAGCCCACGCCCGCGCTGTCCGGCGGGGAGGCCCAGCGCATGCGCCTGGCCGGTGGTCTGCGCTCGGACCAGACCGGCGTGCTCTACGTCTTCGACGAGCCGACGACCGGACTGCACCCCGGCGACGTGCGCACCCTGGTCGGGGTGTTCGAGCGGCTGCTGCGGGCCGGGGCCACCATCGTCGCCATCGACCACGACCTGGATCTCATCGGCGACGCCGACCACGTCATCGACATGGGACCCGGCGGCGGGCCCGAGGGCGGCCGGATCGTGGCCACCGGAACGCCCCGGCAGATCGCCGAGGCGCCGGGCAGCCCGACCGGCCGCTACCTGCGCCGGCACCTGTTCGGGGGGCCTACAGACCCGGCACCGTGACGAAGACCGCCGCCGTGCTGTCCTGCCGGAAGTAGGTGTCCAGCGGTGGCGTGCCGAAGGCTTCGATGCCCGAGTCCGGCAGCCAGGTGTAGTCCACCAGCCGCAGGGACAGCGGCCCGGCGGGCGCGGTCAACTCCACCTCGACGCCGTCGGCGGGCGGCGCCCAGAATCGGAATCCGTACTCGGGCATCGTGTCCGGCGTGCGGCCCTGGACCTTCAGCGTCTCCAGCGCCCCGTCCGGCCAGCGCAGATCCAGGCGATAGGCGCCGCGCGTCGACCGCAACCGCAGGGTCACCGTGCGCTTGCCCGCCTCGGTCCGGTCGGCGACCACCTGGGCGACGGGCGCCGAAAGCGCCTGTGCCGGAGCGTCACCCGAGGAGACCGCCTTCTTGACCACCTCGCCGAAGGGGCCGTCCGGTGCACCGTCGCGCACGAAGTCCCGCGACCACGAGTCCGGGGCGAGCATCGACACCCAGCGCGCCTGCGCCCGGTCGGCGTCCAGGGCGTAGATGATCTGCGACAGTCGCGGATGTCGCTCGTCGAAGGTGTCCACGGCCAGTCCCGCGGCCACCAGCGCGACCGTGAGCGCCACGGCCGCACCGGGAATCAGCCAGCCGCGGCGGCCGGGCCAGCCGCGGCTCAGGGTCAGCATCAGCAGCGCGCCCAGCAGCACCACCGCGGGGGCGGTCAGGAACGGGGCGGTGACCATACCGGTCTGTACCCCCGCCCAGGCCGTGGATCCCAGGAACAGGGCCGCCGGAGCCAGCAGCAGGGTCAGCACCGGCAGTCGCCAGGGATCACCGATGACGAAGCTCGCGCCCACCCCCAGCACGGCGGCGGCCGCGGGCACCACCAGCACCTGTGCCGCGGGCGGCGACACCAGCGCCAGCCCCGCGCCCAGCAGCGTCACCCCCAGCAGCAGGCCGATCGCGGTGCCGCTCGGCCCGAACAGCCTGCGCGCGAGGGCATACCAGCCGACGAGCACCGCCGCGGACAGCACCAGGACCGCCGTGTGGAAGAACTCCGGGCGGTACGGGTCCACCGGCGAGGCCCGGTACTCCGGGCGGATCCACTGCACCACCCACCACAGCCCGTAGGTCGCCGCCACCGCGACCGGCATCGCGATCAGCAGCGTCACCGCACCGCCGAGCACCGCCTTCAGGCTCGCGTCGCGGCTGCGCCGGACGTGCCACACCAGCAGGCAGGCGCCCAGCGTCGCCAGCGCCGCGAGCACCAGGATCACCCACGCCGGGACCACGACCAGGCCGCCGAAAGGCAGTGGGAAGTAGGCGGCGTCGGAGCTGTCGGTGTCGGCCCCGAAATCCCGTTGTCCGAAATCCCTTGTCAGCGCGAGGGTGTTGTCGCCCAGCTGCTGCACCGTGGGCAGGTTCACGTGCTCGGGGGTGTCCTCGCGATTGTGGTAGTAGGCGCTGCTGCCCGCGAAAGCCCAATCCAGCACCCGCAACTCGCCCGATTCGAAGGAGACGAAGTCGGTGCTGCTGGGGATGCCCGCGCCGGCGGCCGCGGTGGTCGTGGAATCGGTGTTGGGGTGCGGCGCCCGGGCCACCGCACGGATCAGCGGACCGTCGGGATGGGTGATGCGCCACAGCAGCGGCGGGCCGCTCGCGCCGCGGGCGTCATGATTGACCACCGCGCCGCGCTTGTCGTAGCCGCCCGCCGCCACGAAGGCCTCCGCGCCGAGCAGACCGGGCTCCTCGGCGTCGGTCAGCAGGACCACCACGTCGTTGCGCAGCGTGTCCTCGCCCTCGCGCAGCGCGCGGACCGTCTCCATGATCGCCGCGACGCCGACGCTGTCGTCGTTCGCGCCGGGCCCCGAGGTCACCGAATCGTAGTGTGCGGTCAGGTAGACCGTGCCGGTCGAATCGGTGCCGGGCAGTGTGGCGACGATGTTGGCGACATCCGCGAAGGCGGCCTCGGGGGTGCGCAGGCCGGCCGGGTAGGTGCCGACGCCGCGCCGAACCTCGGCCGCCAGTCCCAGCTTCCGCAGTTCGGCGACCAGATGATCACGCACCCGGGCGTGTTCGGCCGAGCCGACCGCGTGCGGGGCCTTGGCTATCTCCTCGATGACGCGCTGCGCCCGTTCGGCGCTGAACACCTCCGCGGGCGCCGATTCGGCGCGGAAACCACGTGGTTGCTGATCCCACGCCGTCACCACCGCCAACACCAGCAGTAGCGCGAATGCCAGAAGCCCGGAAATTCCTCGTCCCGCCCGCATACTCCGATACTAGGCACGATCGTGCCCGGGGGGTCAGGCTCGCCGAGGAGAAGGGAGAGGCCGTTGCGCGCCTCGATCGATCACACCGCCGCCCGACCTGCGGGAAGCGATCCCGTGACGGTGGGCGTCGGGCCCGTCGGTCGCGATGACGTGCTCCGCGTGGCGCGGCACGGCGCGGCGGTGGAACTGTCCGCTGAGTCGGTGGCCGCCATGACCGCGAGCCACGCCCGGATCCGCGAGCTCGCCGGCCACCCCGAACCCGTGTACGGGGTGTCCACCGGATTCGGCGCCCTGGCCACCCGGCACATTCCGCCGGAGCTGCGAACCCAGCTGCAGCGCAGTCTCATTCGCTCGCACGCCGCGGGCTCGGGAGCCGAGGTCGAGCCCGAGGTGGTGCGCGCGCTCATGCTGCTGCGGCTGTCGACCCTGGCCACCGGCCGGACCGGCGTGCGCCCCGAACTCGCCCGCGCCTACGCCGATCTGCTCGGCGCCGGGCTCACCCCGATCGTGTACGAGTACGGCAGCCTCGGCTGTTCCGGCGACCTCGCGCCGCTGGCGCACGTGGCCCTGGCCGTCATGGGCGAGGGCCGGGTGCGCACCGCCGACGGTGAAACCCTGGACGCCGCAGCCGCTCTGGACCGGCACGGCCTGACTCCCATGGTGCTCGGGGAGAAGGAGGGCCTGGCCCTGATCAACGGCACCGACGGCATGCTCGGCATGCTGGTGCTGGCGCTGGCCGACCTCGAGCGGTTGCTGACGCTGGCCGACGTGGCCGCGGCCATGAGCGTGGAGGGCCAGCTCGGCACCGACCGGGTGTTCGCGGCGGACCTGCAGGCGCTGCGCCCGCATCCGGGACAGGCCGTCGCCGCGTCGAACATGCGCCGGGTACTGGCGGATTCGGCGATCGTGGCCAGCCATCGCGGCGCGGACTGCGCCCGCGTCCAGGACGCGTACTCCCTGCGCTGCGCCCCGCAGGTCGCGGGCGCGGCGCGCGACACCCTCGCGCACGCCCGGACCGTGGCCGAGCGCGAACTCGCGGCCGCGGTGGACAATCCGGTGGTCACCCTCGACGGGCGCGTGGAATCCAACGGCAATTTCCACGGTGCGCCCGTCGCGTACGTGCTGGACTTCCTGGCCATCGTCGCCGCGGACGTGGCGAGCATGAGCGAGCGGCGCACCGACCGCTTCCTGGACGTGGCCCGCAACCACGGGCTGCCCGCCTTCCTCTCCGACGACCCGGGCGTCGACAGCGGGCACATGATCGCCCAGTACACCCAGGCCGCCATCGTGTCCGAACTCAAGCGGCTGGCGAATCCGGCCAGCACGGACTCGATTCCGTCCTCGGCGATGCAGGAGGACCACGTGTCCATGGGCTGGGCCGCGGCGCGCAAGCTGCGCCGTTCGGTCGACGGCCTCACCCGCGTACTCGCCATCGAGATCCTCACCGCCGCACGCGGAATCGACCTGCGCGCGCCGCTGACCCCCGCGCCCGCGACCGCCGCGGTCGTCGCCGCGCTGCGCGCATCGGTCCCCGGCCCCGGGGCCGACCGCTACCTCGCGCCCGAGATCGACGCGGCGGTGCGCCTGGCCGCGACCGGGGCCCTGGTCGCGGCAGCCGAGTCGATCACCGGCCCGCTGGACTGATCAGTTGCCGCTGCCGCCCGCCCCGCCCGCCTGATTGGCGGCGCCGGGCGCGGACGAGTCGGGTGCGGCGGGCGTCCACGCCTCCACCACACCGGGCACGCCGTCGTTCACCACATAGCCGGCGCGGGTGGCGATGGGCGCGCCCCGCCGGCGGATGTACGGAACCACCCGGAAATCGCTGTGCAGCCGATCGTGATCGAGGGTGACCCGGACGTACCCGCGCTGGCTGTTGAAGAACTTCACGTCCGGATTCGCGGCCAGCAGGGTGCGGCCGGTGTCGTTCATGTCCGCGCCGTCGCCGCCGCTGCTGATCGAGGTGCCGGTGAATTCGGCCGCCACGACGGCGGAGTCGAGATCGTCGAAGTCGCGCCGCAGATCCGCCGCGTAGTTGTGATGCCGGTCGCCGGTGATCACCACCAGGTTGCGCACGTCGCGATCGGCGGCGGTTCCGAGCAGCGTATTGCGGTCGGCGACATAGCCGTCCCAGGCGTCGGTGCCGAGTTTCACCCCCGGACCGGTGTCGTAGTCCGAGCGCGCCATGGCCACCTGGTTGCCCAGGATCTGCCACCGCGCGGGGGAGGAGGTGAGCCCGTCCAGCAGCCAATCCCGTTGCCGGGCACCCAGAATCGTGCGATCGCCGGCGAATCTGTCGGAGCAGCCCGCCACCAGGCTGCCGTCGCCGCACGCCTGCTTCGTGCGGTACTGGCGGGTGTCGAGCAGGGTGAAGTCGACCAGGTCGCCGAATCCGTAGCGGCGGTGCAGCAGCATGTTCGGGCCCGAGGGCAGCTGCGCGATCCGCAGCGGCTGATGCTCGTACAGGGCCTGGAAGGCCGCGGCCCGGCGACGCCGGAAGATGGGCGACAGGCGATACACGTCCACGCCGATGCCGCCGGAGTTCCCGGCCCAGTTGTTGTCCACCTCGTGGTCGTCCATGGTCACCAGCCACGGGAACGCCGCGTGCGCGGACATGAGCGAATCATCGGATTTGGCCTGGGCGTAGCGCAGCCGGTAGCCGCGCAGATCCACGGCTTCGCCGGTGGGCGCCTCCTCGTCCGGCTTGCCCCGGCCGTTGGTCCAGCCGCGCTCGTAGATGTAATCACCCAGGTGCACCACGAGATTCAGGTCCTCGCGGGCCATGTGGTCGTAGGCGGTGAAGAACCCCGAGCTCCAGGACTGGCACGAGGCGAAGGCGAAACGCATGCGCGCCATGGCCTGTCCGATCGCGGGTGCGGTGCGCGTCCGCCCGACCGGGGAGATGTCCGAGCCCGCACGGAAGCGGTAGAAGTACCACCGGTCCGGCTCCAGGCCGCCGACCTCCGGATGCACGCTGTGCCCGAGCTCGCGGGCGGCCACCGCGCTCCCGCGCGCCACGACCCGGGTGAACGCCTCGTCGTGCGCGACCTCGTACTCCACGGTGACCGGCGCGTTGGCCATGCCCGCGTGCCCGTCCGGGGCGAGTGGATCGGGCGCGAGCCGGGTCCACAGCACCACTCCGTCCGGCAGCGGATCGCCCGAGGCGACCCCGAGCCGAAAGGGGTAACCGCCCAGCGGGCGGGTCCGGGCGAAGCGGCTACCGGCGGCTACGCCCGTGCCCGCGAGCACCGCGGCGGATCCGGCGGCGCCGAATCTCAACAACTGCCGACGCGACATGGCCATATCTCACGGTACTTCCCGTACCCGGGCCGCTCCATGAACACCGAACGGTGCCCCGCGGAACTTCGGCTTACCACCCGGTGCCGGGCGCCGTGATCAGGCCCGGACCGCTCCGGGCCGCACCGCCGCGCCGAGCAGGCGCAGTTGTGCGACGAGTTGCGCGACGGTGTCGGCGTCGTCGGCGGGATGCTCGTGCTCGGGCCGGTCCGCGCCCCGGCCGATGGTCGCGCACGCGTTCTCCACCAGGACGCCACCGGCCACGGTGATGATCCGGCGCAGATCGACCAGGGCCCGCGCCTGCGCGCTCACCCCGCCGGCGGGCGCGAACAGCGCGGTCTTCTTCCCCTCCAGCGCGCCCTCGCCGTAGGGCCGCGAGGCCCAGTCGATCGCGGTGCGCAACTGCTCGGGCAGGAGATCGTCGATCGCGGGGACGAGCACCAGGACCGCGTCCGCGACCAGGATCGACTCGCGCAGGTTCGCGACCGCGTCGGGCACCTCGGCGGGCTCGTCGGACTCCGGGACGGCGTCGGGTATGCGGTCCAGCCCCTCGAAGATCGCCACCTCGATACCCGGCGGCGCCGTCCGCTCGGCGGCTTCGGCCAACCGTCTGCTCACCGGGGCCTCGCGCAGACTGCCGACGAGCGCGAGAACATGCAGCGGTGTCATGACTCCTCCGGTGGACGCGCGGGAACCTCACGGCAGCGATGGTCGAGATCGTGACGGGCCGATCGAATGTACCCGGCGGACTTGCGATCCGGTGGCCGGAACGGTATTTCGCCCCGGCGAATCGCCGGATTCGGCCGGCCCGTGACCGTGCCGGCGGGCGCGGGCGCGGGTACCCCTGCCGGTGGTACCCGCCGCCGCTGGTATTCCGCCCGGTGGTACCGGCCGCCGATCGAGGTCATGACTGGGGTATCCGGCCGGTTGCCAACCGGCACTGCGCATTCAATATTTGCCTGATGAATTCCACCCGGACGGACCAGTCGGCCCTGCGCCCCGGGCGGCTCACCGCAGCCGCCAAGAAATTCCTGACCTGGGACGCGAATCCGGGCGTATTCGGGATAACCATTCCCTGCCCCGTGCCGGTCTCGATGGGCGCGGACGACGGCCGCAAACTACTCGGCGCACTCATCGACAATCACGAATCGCTGCGCAGCCGGTACACCTACGGCGATGAGGCCGCCTGCCTGATCGACACCGAGATCGGCGCCGAAACCGACAGCGACAGAATCGATCTGCGGCTCGTCGACATCGACGACGTGGGACCCGACGAGATCGCGGGGGTGATCGCGGAGGAGACCGCGAAGAGCAATCTGCGCATCGATCCGCCGACCGGCAAGATCGTGACCGCCGCGCTGCTCACCCGCTCGTTCGACGTCAATATCCTGCTGCTCACCATTCACCACATCGCCATCGACGGCGTGGCCATGTGGGTCATGTGGGACGACGTCGCCACCTATGTCCGGCAATGGGAAGCGGGCGAAGCCATTTCGCTGACGCCCGAACCCATCACCGGTTCGGAATGGGCGACATTCCTGGACGAACTCGCGCCCACCCGCGCCGGGGAATTGGAATCCTGGCTCGCGGCCTCGGATTCGGAACCCAATCTGCTCGAGCGCGCCGCCGAACCGGCCTCCGCGCACCGGGACGGCGTCATCGAGGGCGCGGTCGCCGCCCGCCTGCTCGACACGCTGCCCGGCGCGTTCGACGCCTCCTACACGCGAATCCTGCTGGTGGCCCTGGGATTGGCCATCGAGGACGTGCTCGGGGTACCGCGCTCGATCCAGGTCCAGAAGCACGGCCGCTACAGTCGCCTGCGCCCCGGTACCGACCTGAGCCGCACCGTGGCCTGGCTCTCGGACGACTATCCCTGGCTGGTCCGCCCGGCGCCCGGCGACCACGGTGCCCGCCTGCGCGATGCCATCGCCCGCTTTCCCGCCCACCCCGAGGACTTCACCCTGCTCTTCTGGCACGACCCGGGTAATTGGCCGCACGTGGCACGCTTCAATTTCCCGAAGTACTACTTCAACTTCCTCGGCGATGTCGGCGTGTGGATTCCGGGCGCGCATTCGGCCGAACAGGCGCGCCTGACGGTCTTCGACATGAGCATGTTCCTGGGCACCAGCGAACTCGACGGCGTGCGCAGCGTGCACTACTCGGTGCACTCGCCCACCGGCGGCATCGGCATCGAGCGGGTGAACGAGATCGTGGCGCAGTGGCTTTCGATCCTGGCGACGGTGGAGGCGGGCGCGTGAGCCGCATTGTCATCGTCACCATCGGCAGTCGCGGCGACATCGCGCCGCTGACCGGTCTGGGGGTGCGCCTGCGCGAGGCCGGGCATCGGGTGACGGTCGCCGCGCATTCGGTCTTCGAGGAACTGGTCACCGGTTGCGGACTCGAATTCCGGCTCATGGCGACCAATCTCGACATCGACATGACCTCCCCGGATGTCGACAAGCGCAAGGCCGGTTGGGCTTTCGCCTCGCCCGCCGGGGTGCGCGCCACCGGCCGGGGCATCATCGAGGCTCTACGCGACGAGCCCGCCGATCTGCTGCTGTGCGCACAGCCCGCGGAATTCGCCGCTCTCGCGCTCGCGGAGGCCAAGGGGATTCCCGCGATCGGGCTGCGATTCCAGCCGATGTCCGCGACCGCCGACAATCCGCCGTCGTCCATGGGCGCGTTCTCGCTGGGCGGGTTCGGCAACCGCATGGCCGCCGAAGCCGGCGCGTGGATCGTGGATCGCGCCTACGGCGGGGCGATCGCGGATCTGCGCGCGGAACTGGGCCTGCCCGTCGTGCCCGCCCGCGAACTGCGGCGTCGCCGCACCGCGGCGGAATGGCCGGTGCTGCACGGATATTCCGAGCACGTCGTGCCCCGTCCGGCGGACTGGCGTCCGGGTCTCGAGGTGACCGGGTACTGGTGGCCGCCGCGGCCGCTGAACTGGGAACCGCCCGCCGAGCTGGTGGAATTCCTGGAAGCGGGACCGCCACCGGTCTTCCTGAGCTTCGGCAGCATGGTCGACAGCGCCGAACACAGCGCGCGGGCCTCGAAGCTCGTGGGCGAGGCGTTGGCGCAGGCCGGTGTGCGCGGCGTCGTACAGGCGGGCTGGCTCCAGCTCGACGTCACCGGCGAGGACATCCTGACCATCGGGGAGGTGCCGCACGACTGGCTCTTCCCGCGCATGGCGGCGGTCGTGCACCACTGCGGCGCCGGGACCACCGCGGCGGGGCTGCGCGCGGGGGTGCCCGTGGTCGGCGTCCCGGTCTATTCGGATCAGCCCTTCTGGGCCGACCGACTGCAGCGGCTCGGGGTGAGCGCCGCGACGATTCCGTACCCGAAACTGACCGCCGATCGCCTGGCCGCCGCGATCCGCCTGGCGGTCACCGGAAGTGGGGTTCGGATGAACGCGGCCCGCACGGCCGCCGCCCTCGCGGACGAGGACGGGATCGGCGCCGCCGTGCGCATCATCGAAGCGCACCTGGCGAATTCACCGGCGGCGACCATCGCGGCATCGGGGGGAGCCACCTCGACACAGTCGCTCGCCGCCCCGTCGGCCGCGGTGCCGACCGTCGAGACCCCGGTGGCGACAACGCCGTCCATTGAAACCTCATCGGTCCCGGGGCAGTCCGCCGATACCCAGGTGGTCGCGGCGCCGACCGCGATGATTCGGGCGACGCCGGCGCAGCCCACCGCGACATCGGCGTTCACGGAAGCGGGAGATCGATGAGCCGGATAGTGATCGTCGCGATCGGTACGCGGGGGGATGTCGCGCCGTTGACCGGGCTCGGCCTGCGGCTGCGCGAGGCGGGCCACGAGGTGGCCATCGCCGCTCACGAGCCCTACGCGGCAATGATTTCCGGGTGCGGACTGCGGTTCATCGAGCTGGGTCTGAACTTCGGGTTCGCGGGGACCGAGGCGGAGATCCAGGACCGGATCACCAAGGAGTTCAACACCCGGCTCGGTTTCCGGGTGATCGGCGAGGGGCTGATCGCGGCGCTGCGGAACGAGCCCGTCGACCTGCTGCTGCTCTCGCCGTACGCCGAGTTCGCGGGGCATCCGTTCGCCGAGGCGCGTGGAATCCCCACCGCCGGTGTGCGTTTGCAGCACATGTCGGCCACCGGCGACTTCCCGCCGTCCTTCACCGGCGGCTGGTCGCGCGGGCGGCTCGGCAATCGGCTGTTCGCCGACGCGGGAGCGTGGGTGGTGGATCGGTACTACCGCCCGGTCATCGCCGGGTTCCGGCGCGAGCTCGGACTGCCCCGGATCTCGGCGCGCACGCTGCGCCGGCGCCGCACCGCGGCGGGATGGCCGATCCTGCACGGGTTCTCACCCACCCTGGTGCCGCGACCGGCGGATTGGCGGCCGGGCCTCGAGGTCATGGGCTTCTGGTGGCCCGCTCGGCCCGACGGTTTCGAACCGCCCGCGGCGCTGGTGGAGTTCCTCGCGGCGGGCCCGCCCCCGGTGCTGGTGAGCTTCGGCAGCAACATGAACTCCCCGGAGCGCACCGCCGAGCTGGGCGCGATGGTGCGCATCGCCCTGCGCGCGGCCGGGGTGCGCGGCCTGGTCCAGGCGGGCTGGTCCGGGCTGGGCGTCACCGACGACGACGTGCTGAACATCGGTGAGATTCCCTACGACTGGCTCTTTCCCCACCTGGCCGCGGCCGTGCACCACTGCGGCGCGGGCACCTGCGCCGCCGCGCTGCGCGCCGGCATCCCGACCGTCGCGGTGCCGAAGATCCCCGAACAGCGGTTCTGGGCGCACCGCACCGCATTGCTCGGCGTGACCGCCGACCTGATAGCCGAGTCCGAGCTGACCGCGCCCCGGCTCACCGACGCGATCACCAGGGCCGTGACCGATACCGCGTTGCGCGCCAACGCCGTCCAGGTCGCCGCCCGCATAACCGCCGAAGACGGCGCGGGGGAGACGCTCCGGGTCATCGAGGAACTGCTCGCCCGCGCCGAACCGGCGACCGCGCACTGACGTCCGGCGTATTCGGGGCCCGGGTTCTGCCCCCAAGCGCGGTGTCATCGGATGCGCCCGGCTGTGATTCGCAGAGCGGCAGCAAATTTCGGGGCGGCAACGGGTTGCGGTGCGGGGTCGCGGAACTGCACGCGCCCTTGGGTGTCCCGTGCTGGGTAACTCGTTCCGGCTCGTCCTCATCGAGCGGGGACGCCGACCGGCTTCCGCCGGACAGCAGAACGCCGGCACGACACTCGCGGAAGGTGTCGTGCCGGCGCTCGTTGCATCGCCGGGGGCCGAATCAGGCCGCGCCGATGGGCTTTCCGAAGAAGGACGCCAGGGTCTCGCCCAGGGTGTGGCCGAGCATCTCCAGCTCACCCGGGGTGCCGAGCATGGACGGCATGTCGGTGGTGGAGCAGCCGGTCGGCGCGGGCTTGCCGTCGAGCCGGTCGAACAGCCACATGAGCGCGGCCGGGCCGCCCACGACCTCGGCCACGACGTGCTCGCTCGCCCAGTCGCGGGTGTAGGTCACCTGGGCGGACGGATCGGCGCAGTAGGTGTCGACCAGCTGGTTGGCCGAGGCCAGCGGCAGGATCTCGTCCCACTGCGAATGCCACATGTACAGCGGCATGTCCGGCAGCGTGGTGCCCAGCTTGGTATCGGCGAGCACCTTCTGCACCGCGGGTTCGGCGAACGGATCCGGGCTGTTGATCAGGCCGTAGATGTTCAGGAAGGGCAGCAGCGCGGTCTGGTACTGCACGCACAGCGGCGCCTTGATCGCGCTGAGCACCTGCCCGACCGGGTTGAGCTTGGTGTCGAGCAGAGCCTTGAACTCCGGGTACTCGCGGGAGAGGCCGAGCACCGCGCCGAAGACCAGGCCCGCGGTGGCCTGGTTGTTGGCCATGTTCAGCGCCGCGCCCAGATCGGCGCCGGTGCCGCCGGAGGCCGCGCCGACGATATTCAGTTCGGGCGCATAGGTTTTGCGCAGCTCGGCGGCGTGCATGGTCGGCATGGACCCGCCGGAGTAGCCGTACAGCGCGGTCGGCGCGCCCGGTCCGGCTTCCAGCGGCGCGAACGAGGTCGCGGCGCGCACGCCGTCGAGGGTGATGCGGCCGCCGAGCGGGCCCGCGGCGTACGCGGAATTCGGGCCCTGGTGATCGGGGATCACCACGGCCATGCCCTGCTGCAGCGCGGCCTGCGCGAAGAGGAATTCGGCGGGCGCGACGATCTGCCCCAGGAAGGTCGAGGGCGACAGGTGCTGCAGCGCGTACGACGGGCTGCAGTAGCCCTGGGTGGAATCCTCCGCGATCTGCACCGAGAGCAATTTCCGCGGGGTCGGCGAGGTGCCCCGCGGCTTGATCAGGGTGGCGACCGCCGCGATGGCGTCGTCCCGGCTGTCATTGGACCGGTAGGACACCTGCCAGGCGTCCACGTTGAGCGGGATGAGCCCGAAATTGGCGAGATTCACCTGGCGGGCGGCGATGATCCCACCGGGCGCGGTGGCGGCCACGATCTCGGGCGCGGGGCGGTAGAACCCCGGATCGAGCTCGGGCGGGAGCGGGATCATCTTCACGGGTTCGATCGGCGGCGTTGCCGGTGCGTCCGGCTCGGCGGCGGCCGGCACGGTCATCGCCATCACCGCGACCAGCGCGGAGAGGGGGATCACCGCCAACCGCGCCAACCGGCCGAACCTGTCCCTGGTCTTCATGGGTACATTCCTTCACGGACTGTGAGACTTCTCGGTCTCAGAATTGCGCCCACTATGCCATCCCTGTGACCCGGACCGCAATAAGCGATGTCGCCGGGGCGAAATCACCCCGATGTGGTCGGCCTCACCGGGCGCGTGTAATTCGCGCGCGCGTTCGCGATACTCGGACGAACTCGAGAGTTATTGCGCGGAAACGTAATTCGATACTCGACCGCGGAATTCCGGTGTGCACCGGTCATACTTGTGCCGCGGCGGGGTAAGGACACATGAATGTCGTTTTCCGCGCTCCCAGGGCGCGTTTCATGGCCGGAAGACGGTCGGAGGGGAGCACCGCTCTCGATATCGCGCCGCCTGGGCCGCCGGTCCGGTCCATCCGATGGACCGACCGGCTGGAGCACGAAGTGGACGCCGCGCTGACCGCGGGCGAGGCGGGCCTGGAGGCGGTGGCGCGGCGGCTCGCCGTCAGCCCGCGCACACTGCAGCGCCGGTTGGCGGACGAGGGCACGACCTGGCGACGCGAACTCGAACGCGCCCGGCACCGGCGCCTGCTGGCGAGCGCCGGGTCGGGGCTCACCAGGGATGAGCAGGCCGCCCTGCTCGGCTACGCCGATCCCGCCTCGCTACGCCGGGCGCTGCGCCGCTGGGCCCTGCGAAACTGAGCTTCTTCCGGCCACCGTGGCGTGTTCGTACGAACGTGGCGTCTTCGGCCCTGGGCGGGCGGCATGCCATCCGGCAGGCTGGAAGCCGGGAGGTCGCCCCCGAATTCGCCCGATTCCCGGCGACCTCCCATCTTTCGCGCGGGCGCGCCGAATCGGCGCGCGACCTGCTTCCCGGCCGGGTGGACGGTGGAATCAACGGTGATTCGGTGCCATCCGGCCGGTTCATGACCCGTCGACGCGAGGCGCGTAGGGGGGTCCCGGGCGCCGCGCGGCCCCGGGGGGGGGGGGGTTTGGTTACCCAAATGGTAAATACAATATGTTTTAAAAAAAAGAAGCTGCC
>NZ_JBSHMS010000042.1:0-53465 GCF_053645575.1 Nocardia sp. NPDC055321 | reverse complement strand
CACGCTCATGAACTTCTTGTAGTAGTCCCAGTCGACGCTGAGCAGCAGATTCAGCTTCATGTCGCCGTAGATCGCGGCGTTGTTCACCAGGTGGTTGATCGCGCCGAACTCGGCGATGGTGAAATCGGCCAGGGCCGTGGCGGATTCGGCGTCCGAGACGTCGACGGCGTGGAAGACCGCGGTGCCGCCGTCCGCGACGATCTCCTTGGCGGTCGCCTCGCCGCGTTCGGCGTTGAGGTCGGCGACGACGACGTTGGCGCCCTCGGACGCGAGCGCCTTGGCGTAGCCCGCGCCGATGCCCTGCGCCGCGCCGGTGACGATCGCGGTGCGACCGGTGAAACGTGCCATGTGAATTCAGCTCCTGGATGAGAAAAAGTAGATGTCAGGCGGGCGTGGCCACGAGCTTGGTCTCGAGGTATTCCTCGAAGCCCGCGACGCCCATTTCCCGGCCGATGCCGGAGTGCTTGTAGCCGCCGAACGGGGCGTCCGCGTGATACCAGAGACCGCCGTTCACGCTGAGGGTTCCGGTGCGCACGCCGGCGACGACGCGTTCCACGCGCTCGGGGTCCGCGCCCCACACCGAACCCGAGAGGCCGTACGGTGATTCGTTCGCCTGGCGGATGGCGTCGGCGTCGCCGTCGTGCGCGATCACCACCAGGACGGGCCCGAAGATCTCCTCCTGGGCCACGGTCGCGGTGTTACCGAGATCGGCGATCAGGGTCGGTTCGATGAAGTAGCCGCGCTCCTTGTCCGCCGGACGGCCGCCGCCGACCACGATGCGCCCGCCCTCCTCGCGCGCGATGTCGAGGTAGCGTTCGACCCGATCGCGCTGACGCGCGGAAATCACCGGCCCGCAAATGGTTCCGGGTTTGGTCGGATCCCCCGCGCGCAGGTTCGACAGCGCCTTGGCGGCCGCATCGACCGCGACCTCGTAGGACGCGCGCGGCACCAGCAGGCGGGTGGTCAGCGCGCAACCCTGACCGGCGTGCACCGCCACCGAGAACGCGGTGTAGCTGGCCGCGCCGACGATGTCCGCGTCGTCCAGCACGATCGCCGCGGACTTGCCGCCGAGTTCGAGGAAGGTCCGCTTGAGGGTGGCCGACGCGCTCGCCATGACCGCCCGGCCGGTCTGGGTCGAGCCGGTGAAGGTGACCATGTCCACGCGCGGGTCGGCGACCAGGGCCGCGCCGAGCTGGTGGTCGTCGGAGGTGACGATGTTGATCACCCCGGCGGGGATGTCGGTGTGCTCGACGATCAGCGTGCCCAGCACCGCCGCGCACCAGGGGGTGTCGGGAGCGGGCTTGAGCACCACCGTGTTTCCCGCCGCCAGCGCGGGGCCGATCTTCGCGAGGTTGATCTGGTGCGGGAAGTTCCACGGGGTGATGGCGCCGACCACGCCGACCGCTTCGCGGCGCACGACCCGCCGGCTGGAGATGCCCATCTGCTCGGCCACGCCGAGATCTGTTTCCCACGAGTAGTTTTCGGCCAGGTCCGCGGCGAACGACAGGTCACCGACGGGGCCTTCGAGCTGGGGGCCGGAGGTGAGCATGACGGGTGCGCCGACTTCGGCGATGGTGATCTCGCGCAGTTCCTCGACGTGCGCGCGCATCGCGTCGCGCAGTTGCCGCAGGCAGTGCGCGCGGAAGGCGTGGTTGCGGGACCAGTCGGTGTCGTCGAACGCGGTGCGCGCCGCGGCGATCGCCGCGTCCAGGTCCGCGGCCGTGGCGTTGGCGGCGTGGCCCAGGACCTCCTCGGTCGCGGGGTTGACGGTCGCGAAGACGCCCGCGCCGCCGGGCACCAGCTTGCCGTCGATCAGCAGGGGTGTGCCCTCGGAAGGGACGAGGCCGTTCATAGTCAGGCTCCGATGCATGTCTGGACAGGTGTTCGGAATATAGTTCGGATATTCGTTCGGACGCAAGACCGCAAAACGGGACCGGGAGCCGCCGGTCCACGAGGATCGCGTCAACACGGCTGGAACGCAGCGGCATTCGACGACGCCATTGTCGCGACCATCCTGCGGTGATACTGTCCAGACACATGTCCGAACTGACATCCACCAACATTGAGGCGACCCGCCGAAGACTCACCGAGAAGCAGGCCGACACCGTCGAGCGCCTGGTCGCGGCCGCCGTCGATGTCGTCGGCCGCGAGGCCTATTCCGGCACGACCGTGCGCCTGGTGGCCGCGGCCGCGGGTGTCGGAACAGCCACCGCGTACACCTACTTCTCCTCCAAGGAACACCTGATCACCGAGGTGTTCTGGCGGCGACTGATCGCCACGCCCGCCCTGGACACCACCGGCGCCGATCCCGCGACACGCGTGGTCGCGGTCCTGCGCCAGATCTCGATGCTGGTCGCCGACGAGCCGGCCCTGGCCAGCGCGGTGAGCAGTTCCCTGCTCGGCGACGACCCGGACGTGCAGCATCTGCGCGTGCGCATCGGGCGCGAGATCCACGGGCGCATCACCGCGGCCTGGGGCGTCGACGATCCCGAGGGCGTGGCCATGCTCGAGCTGCTCTATTCGGGCGCGCTGCTGCGCGCCGGGATGGGGTTGCTGTCCTATCAGGAGGTCGCCGACCTCCTGGAAGCCTCCGCGCGGCGCGTGCTGTCCGCCCACCGTCCCGGCGAATCCTGAAGCGCGACTACCACTTTCATACCGGCTTGCGAACGGCTCCGCTCACACCTTGTCGTGCTTGCATAACCGTAGTACTGTCCGGACACATGTCCATTCTCTGTCTGGACATTCATTCCGGGAAGGATTTGCAATGACGCTGGTCAAACCGCAGCGCGTGTCCGGAGGCCACGACGAGCACGGACATCTGCAGGAGTTCCGCACCGATCCCATCGCGCTCATGCAGCGCGTGCGCACCGAGTGCGGTGACGTCGGCTCGTTCGAGCTCGCGGGTCGCGATGTCATCCTGCTGTCGGGCGCCGAGGCCAACGAGTTCTTCTTCCGCGCCAGCGACGAGGACCTCGATCAGGGCGCGGCCTATCCGTTCATGAAGCCGATCTTCGGCGAGGGCGTCGTCTTCGACGCGCCGCCCGAGCGCCGCAAGGAGATGCTGCACAACCAGGCCCTGCGCGCGGACCACATGCGCGGGCACGCGGCCACCATCGCGAGCGAAGTGGACCAGATGCTCGCGCGCTGGGGCGACGAGGGCGAGATCGACCTGCTCGAGTTCTTCGCCGAACTCACCATCTACACCTCCTCGTCCTGCCTGATCGGCGTGAAGTTCCGCAATCAGCTGGACGGGCGCTTCGCGCACCTGTACCACGAGCTCGAGCAGGGCACCGACGCCCTCGCGTACGTCGACCCCTACGCGCCGATCGACAGCTTCCGCCGCCGCGACGAGGCGCGCGTCGCGCTCGTCGAACTCGTGCAGGCGATCATGAATCAGCGCGAGGAGAATCCGCCGACCGGCAAGGACGAGCGCGACATGCTCGACGTGCTCATCTCGGTGCGCGACGAGAACGGCACACCGCGCTTCTCCGCCAGCGAGATCACCGGCATCTTCATCTCGATGATGTTCGCCGGACACCACACCACCTCCGGCACCGCCGCCTGGACGATCATCGAACTGCTGCGCAACCCCGAGCTCATGGCCACCGTCGTGGCCGAACTCGATCAGCTGTACGCCGACGGGTCCGAGGTCAGCCACAACGCCCTGCGCCAGATCCCCCACCTCGAGGCCACCCTCAAGGAAACCCTGCGCATGCACCCGCCGCTGATCATCCTCATGCGCATCGCGCGCGACGAATTCGAGGTGTGCGGCAACCGGATCGCCCCCGGCGACATGGTCGCGGCCACCCCTGCGATCTCCAACCGGATCCCCGAGGACTTCCCCGAGCCCGATCGCTTCGATCCCGCCCGCTACCTCGATCCCCGCCAGGAAGACACCGTCAACCGCTGGAACTGGATTCCGTTCGGCGCGGGCAGGCACCGCTGCGTCGGCGCGCCCTTCGCGCTCATGCAGCTCAAGGCCATCTTCTCGATTCTGCTGCGGGACTGGGAATTCGAGCTCGCCCAGCCCTCGGACACCTACCGCAACGACCACTCCAAGATGGTCGTGCAGTTGCAGCAGCCCTGTCGTGTGCGCTACCGCCGCCGCCAGCGCTGATCATCCCGGTCCACAACGACGTCGGCCTATCTGGAGGTAGCTGTGTCGGCCCCATCCATCCCCGCCGGATTCGATTTCACCGATCCCGAACTCTGGGCAACCCGTAACCCCGTCCGAGAATTCGCCGAACTGCGTTCCACCGCACCGGTGTGGTGGAACGCCCAAACGGACGAGCAGTCCGGCGGCTTCCACGACGGAGGCTTCTGGGTCGTCTCCAAACACGAAGACATCAAAGAGATCTCGCGCAGCCACGAGCTGTACTCCGCTCAGCTCAAGGGCGCGGTGATCCGGCTGCCCGGCCAGGTCACCATCGAGCAGATCGAGCTGACCGGCGCACTGCTGGTCAACATGGACCCGCCCAAGCACACCAAGATCCGACGCATCATCTCCAAGGGCTTCAGCCCGCGCGCGGTCGAGGGCCTGCGGGCCGCGCTGAGCGAGCGCGCCACCGCGATCGTGGCGGCGGCCAAGGACGCCGGCGGCGGCGATTTCGTGGAGCAGGTGGCGGCGGAGTTGCCGCTGCAGGCCATCGCCGAACTGCTCGGCATCCCGCAGGCCGATCGCGGCAAGCTCTTCGAGTGGTCCAACCAGATGCTCAACTACGACGATCCCGAGTACGGCGACACCGCCACGACGGATTCGAGCACCAACGCCTCGGTCGAAATCCTGGGCTACTCCTGGAATCTCGCCGAACAGCGGCGCGCGGATCCGCTCGACGACATCGTCAGCCGGCTGGTGCACGCCGACGTGGACGGCGAGGCGCTGGGCTCGGATGAGTTCGGGTTCTTCGTCATCCTGCTGGCGGTGGCCGGCAACGAGACCACACGCAATGCCATCACGCACGGGATGAAGGCGTTCATCGACCACCCCGAACAGTGGGAGTTGTTCAAGAAGGAACGCCCGCGCACCGCGGCCGACGAGATCATTCGCTGGGCGACCCCGGTGACCGCGTTCCAGCGCACCGCCACCCAGGACACCGAGCTCGGCGGACAGGCGATCAAGGCCGGTCAGCGGCTCGGATTGTTCTACAGCTCGGCCAATTTCGACGAGGACGTGTTCGAGCGCCCGTTCGAGTTCGACATCCTGCGCGACCCCAACCCGCACCTGGCCTTCGGCGGCACCGGGGCGCACTACTGCGTCGGAGCGAACCTCGCGCGCCTGGAAATCGACCTCATGTTCAACGCGCTCGCCGACGCGATGCCCGATCTGACCCAGGTGAGCGAACCCGAACGCCTGCGCAACGGCTGGATCAACGGCATCAAGCACTGGCAAGTCCGGTACGAGTAGACACGGGATGAGCGTGAACGAAGCCGATTACGTCGTCGTGGGCGCGGGCAGCGCCGGCGCGGTGGTCGCGAGCAGACTGGCCGAGCACGGCAACGAGGTGATCCTGCTCGAGGCCGGGCGCAACGACGACACCCGCCTGGTCTCGAGCCCCGGCCTGATCACCATGGTGCACACCATCCCCCCGCTCAAGTCGCGGGTGTGCTGGAAGCAGTACTCGGTGCCGCAGTCGCACGCCAACAACCGGCGGATCCCCATGACGCGCGGCAAGGTCATGGGCGGATCCAGCTCGGTCAACGGCATGCTGTTCGTGCGCGGCAACCGGGCCAACTACGACGGCTGGGCCGAGGCGGGCAACAAGGGCTGGTCGTACGCCGACGTCCTGCCCGCCTACCGGCGGCTCGAGAACTGGGAGGGCGGGGACGACGAGTACCGCGGGACCGGCGGGCCGATCGAGGTGACCCGGCAACGGAATCTGACCCCGATCACCGAGGAGTTCATGACCGCGGCGTCCGAGACGCTCGGCGCGCCGATCATCGAGGACTACAACGGCGAGTCCCAGGAAGGCATCTCGGTCTTCCAGCAGAGCGTGCGAAACGGGTTGCGCTACAGCTCTTCCCGGGGCTACATCACCGATCGGCCCGATCCCCGCCTGCGGGTGATCACCCGCGCGCACGCCACCCGGGTCGTGATCGAGGACGGCCGGGCCACCGGCGTGGAGATCATCACCCGGGCCGGGGAACGCCGGATCGTGCGCGCGGGCAAGGAGGTCATCGTCTCGTGCGGCGTCATCGGCTCACCGCAGCTGCTGATGCTGTCCGGGATCGGGCCCGCCGCGCATCTGGGCGACCTGGGCATCGCGGTGCACGCGAACCTCCCGGTCGGGCAGAACCTGCACGATCACGTCTTCGTGCCGATGACGTTCGTGTCCAAGAAGGCCGTGCACCGCGGGATTCCGACGTACTTCGCGAAGGCGCTGGCCAGCGAGCTGCGCAAGCCCGGCAGCTCGTGGATGGGGCGCACCGTGTTCGAGGCGGTCGGATTCGTCAAGACGCGGTTCGCCACCGGCGCGCATCCGGATCTGCAAATCCACAGCCTGCCGTGGAGTTACCCCACGCCCAATCAGGACGCGGACAAGATGTACCTGGTCGAGCGGCGGCCCGCGCTCACGGTGATGCCGAGTCTGATCTACCCCGAGAGCCGGGGTGAGGTGCGCCTGGCCTCGGCCGACCCGTTCACCGCGCCGCTGATCGATCCCGGCTACCTCAGCGATCAGCGTGACGTCGATTTCCTGGTCGAGGGCATGCGCACCGTGCGAGAGATCATGGCGCACAGCGCGATCGCCGGTGACATCGAGGAGGAGTACTCGCCGGGCCCGGCCTTCGCGGACGAGGCCGGCCTGCGGGCGGCCCTGCCCGATCGCGCGCACTCGATCTATCACCCGGTCGGCACCTGCCGCATGGGCGTGGACGAGGCGGCGGTGGTCGACCCGACACTCAAGGTGCGCGGCATCGAGGGCCTGCGGGTCGCGGACGCCTCGATCATGCCCAGCATCACCGGCGGCAACACCAACGCCCCGGCCCTGATGATCGGGGAGATGTGCGCGCGCATGGTGATCGAGGAGGGCGCGTGCGCATAGCGCTGCTGTCCTACCGCAGCAAGACGCACTGCGGTGGGCAGGGGGTGTACGTGCGCTACCTGAGCCGGGGGCTCGCCGAACTCGGGCACGAGGTCGAGGTCTTCTCCGGTCAGCCCTACCCGGAGGATCTCGATCCCCGGGTGCGGCTGACCGAGGTGCCGAGCCTGGACCTGTACCGCGACGACGACCCGTTCCGGACGCCGCATCCGCGAGAGATCCGCGATCGGATCGACCTGCTCGAGCTGGCCACCATGTGGACCGCGGGTTTCCCCGAGCCGCGCACGTTCAGCATGCGCGCGGCCCGGCTGCTGCTGTCGCGCGTCGCCGACTTCGATGTGGTGCACGACAATCAGTGCCTGGGGTCCGGGTTGCTCGACATCGAGTACGCGCTGCCGCTGGTGGCGACCGTGCACCATCCGATCACCCGGGACCGGGCGGTGGATCTGGCGGCCGCGCCGTGGCGACGCCGGCCGTTCGTGCACCGCTGGTACGGATTCCTGGGCATGCAGCAGCGGGTGGCGCGGCGGATTCCGGACCTGATCACCGTGTCGTCGTCCTCGGCGGCCGACATCGCCGCCGACTTCGGGGTGTCGCCGCGCCAGCTGCACACGGTGCCGCTGGGGGTGGACACCGAGCTGTTCCGGCCCCGCGAGCAGGCCCGGGTGCCCGGCCGCATCGTGGCCGTGGCCAGTGCGGACAAGCCGCTCAAGGGAATCGCGCATCTGCTCGAGGCCGTGGCGCGGCTGCGGCATCGCCACGACATCGACCTGCGCCTGGTCGCCAAGCTCGAGCCGAACGGGCCGACCGAGAAACGCATCGCCGGACTCGGCCTGGCCGACATCGTGACCGTGGTCGACGGGCTCGGCGACGAGCAGCTCGCCGAACTGCTGGCCTCGGCGCAGCTGGGGTGCATTCCCTCACTGTACGAAGGGTTCTCGCTGCCCGCGGTCGAGGCCATGGCCAGCGGGACGCCCCTGGTCGCCAGCCGGGCCGGCGCGATTCCCGAGGTCACCGGCGCGTGCGCCGAACTGGTCGCGCCCGGCGACGCCGGAGCGCTCACCCAGGCCATCGGGTCGCTGCTGAACGACCCGGATCGACTGTCCCGCATGGGAATCGCGGGGCGACAGCGCGCGGAGACGGTGTACAGCTGGGCGGCGGTCGCCGCGCGGACCGTCGAGGTGTACGAGCGCGCCATCGCCCGGCGCGCACACCGGATCCCCGGGTGATCGGGACCATCGTGGAACAGGAGAACACATGCTGACCGTGGATTTCGATCGCCTCGGCGTCGGGCCCGAAGTACGGGTCATCGATGTCGGATGCGGGGCGGGACGGCACTCGTTCGAGGCGTACCGGCGCGGGGCGGACGTGGTGGCGTTCGACCAGAACACCGGTGACCTGGCCGAGGTGGCGGTGATGTTCGAGGCCATGGCCGCCGAGGGTCAGGCCCCCGACTACGCCAAGGCGCAGACCGTGGCCGGGGACGCGCTCGACCTGCCCTACGGGGACGGGGAATTCGACGTGGTCATCGCCTCGGAGATCCTCGAGCACGTCCCGCTCGACGATCGGGCGATCGCCGAACTCGTGCGGGTGCTCAAACCCGGTGGCGTACTGGCGATCACGGTGCCGCGCTGGCTCCCCGAACGGATCTGCTGGGCGTTCTCGGACGAGTATCACGCCAACGAGGGCGGCCACGTGCGCATCTACCGGGCCTCGGAGCTGCGGGACAAGGTCACCGCGCGGGGCGTGCGCTACCGGCATCGTGAGTTCGCGCACGCCCTGCACGCGCCGTACTGGTGGCTCAAATGCGCGGTGGGCGTGCACCGCGAGAAGAATCCGCTCGTCACGGCCTATCACCGAATGCTGGTGTGGGACATGATGTCCGCGCCGTGGCTCACCCGCACCGCCGAACGGCTGCTGAACCCGCTCATCGGCAAGAGCGTGGCCCTGTACTTCACCAAACCGGCGGTCGTGCATGACCCGAGCTGAGCTACCGTCGCTGCCCGGACTGCTGAGCGCGGCCGACATCCGCCGCACCGGCGAATCCATCGCCGCCGCACAGGAACCCGACGGCGCCCTGCCGTGGTTCACCGGCGGCCACACCGACCCGTGGGATCACATCGAGTCCGCGATGGGCCTGACCGCCGCCGGACTCTGGGACCAGGCCCGCGATGCCTACCTGTGGTCCGCCAAAACCCAGCGCCCCGACGGCTCCTGGCCCGCGCAGATCCGGGCGGGCGTGATCGAGAATCCCGACAGCGACACCAACTTCTGCGCCTACCTGGCCACCGGCGTCCTGCACTTCGCCGCCGTCACCGGCGATCACGGCTTCGCCGCGAGCATGTGGCCCGCGGTGCGCGCCGGCATCGACTTCGTGCTCACCCAGCAGCTGGGCGAGCACGGCGAGATCTACTGGTCCACAGGTGAGTCCGGCAGTTCCGGCGAGGCGCTGCTGACCGGGTGTTCGAGCATCCATCACAGCCTCGCCTGCGCGATCGCCCTGGCCGAGCAGGTCGGCGATCCACGCCCGGACTGGGCGCGGGCGCGGGCCCGACTCGGCGCGGCGCTGCGCGAACACCCCGGGGCGTTCCTCGACAAGTCCCGGTATTCGATGGACTGGTACTACCCGATCCTGGGCGGGGCGCTGCGCGGCGAGGCCGCCCACGCCCGAATCGCGCACTACCGCGACGATTTCGTGGTCCCCGGCCTGGGCATCCGCTGCGTGTCGGACGCCCCCTGGGTCACCGGCGCCGAAACCTGCGAGCTGGTCCTGGCCCTCGACGCGATCGGCGAGCGCACCACCGCCCTCGAGCTGCTGACCGACATCCAGCACCTGCGCGAGGTCGACGGGTCCTACTGGACGGGCCTGGTATTCACCGACGGCAAACGCTGGCCCGAGGAGCGCACGACCTGGACCGCCGCCGCGGTCATCCTGGCAACCGATGCCCTGTCGCGGACCACATCGGGGAACGGCATATTCCGAGATTCATTCGGGTGAACCTCGCTGCGCTACAGCAGCATCGAGGTTCGTGGAAGCCCTCGACAACCCCACCCGATTCCTGCCGCGAACGCTGTCGGAATGGTCGAGTACGTTCTGCTTCATGAGTTTTCTGGGTGGGGTGTTCGGCTCCAGGCGTAAACGACTCGGACAGTTTGCATTCGAGATGGTGCGGTCCAATCCCGCGGTCGCAACAGCGGAGTATCACAGCGATCGGTTCGAGATCCGCTATCAGGGTCTGGACGGCGGATGGGGGCGAATGAACCTCACGACCGCACTGCGCCGTTGCGAAGGCGTTTCCGATGCCGAGGCCGAACAGATCTTGCGCACTTTCGTCAGCGACGGTCCCGGGCTGGGCTCTACCGCCCGGCCCCAGGGGTGGGAAGCCGTCGCGCCGCGCATACGACCGCTGATTCGGCAGGCGGGTGAGCTCACCATGCGGTTCGAGGGTTTCCTCACCTCCGAACAGATCCTCTGGCAGCCGATCCTGCCCTGCCTGATGGAGACCTTGGTCATCGACCTGCCGACCTCGATGGCCCGGGTGCATCCCAGCCAGCTCGACGAATGGGAAGTCGACGCCGACACCGTGTTCGCCACGGCCCGCGCCAACCTCACCGGACTCGCCCTGGACACCGTCGCGAACTACAACCCCGCACGCGATGGCGGGATGCTGCACATCCCCGATACCAGCGGCGACGCGTACGCGGGCTCGCTGCCCCTGGTGCCGGGATGGCTGTCCGGGATCGGCGCGAAAGCCGGTGTGCGCCCGATCGTCTTCGTGGCCGCCAACACCGGCGTGCTGGTCGGGGCCGCCTACTCCGAACGGCACGTGCTGCAGTTGGTCGGCGCCGCCCGCGAGCTGTTCGACAACGCTGTCCGTGAGGTCTCGCCCGTCCCGTACACCGTGGACGATTCCGGCCGCCTGGTCCCGTACCGGGTACCGCCGAACCACCTCGCCGCGCGCGACATCGCCTCCGCCGAAGCCACCCTCACCAATCACGTGTACGCGCAGCAGCACGACCATCTCAGCGCTGACGTCGAGGCCGGCATCGTGGAATTCACGCCCCAGGTGATGCACGTGCGCGCCCCGAGCGGTTCCGAGACCACGATCACCACCTGGACCGATACCGTCCCCTCGCTGCTCCCCCACGCCCGCAACGTCATGCTGGTCGACCGCGACGGCACCGATGGCTTTCCGGTCTCGTGGGAGGCGCTGACGAGCGTGGTACCCCTCGCCCCGGTCGAGGGCCTCTACCCGCCGCGCTACCGTGCCGAGTTCCACCCCGGCCCGGATCAGATGGCACGGCTGCGTGGCGCCGGCGGCTTGAACTGAGATAACCGGCGCACCCCTCGGCCTTCCGGTGGAACAGCTCGATGATCCGACGGGACGAGCACCGCCCAGGGTCGGCCTGGTCGTAGCCGAAAGGCCCGTTCGCGGTGCACGTTAAGGACGCTGCGAACGGCAAGCGGGTCACGGCTCGAACGTAGCGAGCATTTGTTCGAGAGCTTCCTGGTCGGGCCCGATGAACGGCTTCTCCTCGGGCGCCGCGTGGAGCATGTCGAGGAACTCCGGTGTGCGTCCCGGTGCGGGCGGCAGGTGGGTGCCCAGGATCAGCGCGGGGTCGAATGTGGTGAGCGGGGTGAGGGTTTCGAGATATCGGGCCTTGTCCACGGTGTGCACCCAGGGACTGTCCACGGTGGCCCACAGCAGTTGGCGGGCGCGCAGTTCGGTCCTGTCGATGTAACCGATGTCGGGGCAGGTCGCCAACTCGGCGGAGGGCATGGGTGCGCCGAAGCAGTCCGAGGTGAAGCAGGTGCCGGTCAGCTCGTCGAAACAGCCTGTGGTCGAGGGGTTGTCGAACAGCGGCGGCCGGAAGGCGGTGAGGCGGCGATCACCGACCTCGAGGGATTGGCCCGGATTGAGGAGATAGATCCGATCCATCGGCAGCGGACCCTCCATCGACAACAGGCCCATGCCGAGGAACGTGGTGATCAGACGCGCTCGGGGCGCCAGGTCCAGCAGAGCGCGCAGGGCTCCGGTGTGGTCCCGGTCGGGATGGGTGATCCAGATCCACTCGATGTCGGCCGGGTGCAGTACCGAGCCGAGCGCGTCCAGGAATCCGCGGCCGGGCAGCCCCAGGCCGGTGTCGATGAGCACGGGCTCGGCCGCGTGCAGGACGAAGGAGTTGATCGGGATGAATCCGATGCCCGGCACCTCCTGGCAGTCGCTCAGAACGCTGACGTCGTGCCCGATCCTGTTGATGTCCATGACGGTTCACTCCCGGTCGAAATCGATGCGGATCATGCTGCGGGCGATCGCCGACAGGTCCTCGGCGGTCGGGTCGTACCCGTGATCGACCTTCAGCCCGAGTTCGAACGGGCTCGTACCGTGGTCGAGAGCCTGTCGCAGCGCCGCGCCGAGTTCGCGCTGCGTCGGATGCAGCAGGGTCGCACGGCCGGACCGGAGTCGGCCCTGTCGAATGACGGTGACCGGCGCGGGTTCGGCGAAGTTCAGTCGCCACGGGCGTTCGGTGAAGATCGTCGGCACGCCGTCGATCGTGTGCAGGCAGACCGGTATCCGCAGTGTCCGGCCGCTGCGCCTGCCCGTGCACTCCAGCACCACCTGCAGGGTGAGCCGGCTGCCGAGCCGGGAATCGGCGATGATCCGCCGGACGAACGGATTGATCATGCGCATGAGGGCCGGCGGAGGCGGCGCCAACCGGACCCTGGGTGTCGTTGTGGTCATCACGAGCTCCTGAGTGGTTCCGATGACGACGACGTTAGGGAGCAGCGCGCGGCCGGGTAATACCAGAAATGTGGCATTTCGCGGTCGGCGTGGGGGTCGTACCGTTGTTTCATGAGCGCGGATGCCCGGCAGCGTGCCGCGGACAAGATCACTCGGCTGTGTGCCGAGCCCCGTGATCTCGTCTCGCTGTGGCAAGCCTCGACCGAGGTCCTCGCGGTCGCCGTCCCGCACTACTGGACACCGTGCTTCTACACGCTGGACCCGGCCTCACTGCTGATCACGAGCCATTTTCATCGCGGTCTCGACGAGTTTCCCGGCGAGTGGCTCGTCAGCGAGTACTACACCAGCGATGTCAATCAGCTCGCGGATGTCGCCCGGTCGAAATCGGGCATGTCCACCCTGTACGAGGCGACCGGCGGCAACCCCTCGAGCAGTCCGCGCTGGCATCGGAACATGGTGATGGGCGGAGACCAGGAACTCGTCACCGGCCTGCGCACACGGTCCGGTGAGGTGTGGGGAGCGCTCGCGCTCTATCGCGAGCCCGGCGCGGCGATGTTCAGCGACGACGAGAAGAGCTTCGTGCGAACGGTCGCGCCGGTGCTCGCCGAGGGGGCACGGACGGCGTTGCTGCTCGGGCAGGCCCGCGAACCCGATTCCGTGGATTCCCCCGGCCTGCTGATTCTCGACGCCGCGGGACACGTCGAATCCACCACGCCCGGCGTCGACCGCTGGCTCTGCGAACTGCCCGATGGCGATTGGGATTCCGGCCGGCTGCCGTCCTCGGTGCTCACGCTCGCCGGGCGGACCCTGCGGGCCGCCGACCACCCCGAGCGCGGGGAGATCACGGTGGCGCGCGTGCTCTCGCGTACCGGCACCTGGGTGGTGCTGCACGGTGCGTGCCTGAGTTCGACCGGCGACCGGCGCGTCGCGGTCATCATCGAACCCGCCGCTCCCGGTCGGCTGTACTCGCTGCTGATGTCCGCGTACGGGCTGACCGAACGGGAGAAGGACGTCACCCGGCTGGTACTCCAGGGCGCCTCGACCTCGCAGATCGCCGCTGACCTGGTGTTGTCCGCGTACACCGTTCAGCAGCACCTGAAGAACGTCTTCGACAAGACCGGTGTCCGCAGCCGGCGCGATCTCGTCGGCAAGGTGTTCTTCGCCTACTACGAGCCGCGGCTGCGCGACAACGAACGCCGGGCGCTCGACGAGCGGCCGCTGCGCGGCGAACCCTGGGCGCCGTAGGTTGTCGGCACGTCCGTACCGGCGGGTATGAAACGGGAATTTCGTCGCGTCCTCGCTATCGGGTGCGCGTATGGTCGAAGCACAAGATCGTTTCAGCGTGTCGGAATCGAAGATTTCTCCTACTCGGCCGAGGGAGGACCCGGTGCCCGAGTTGCCTTTTCGTTCGGATCGGTCGCATACGGCGTTCGCGACGGGGTTCTACCCGGACGCGGATTTCGACTACACGGTTCGATCGCTACTGGGGGAATGCGCGTACGGGGGCGCGGACGCCGGTGAGGTGCTGGCCGCGATCGCACCGGTCGCCAGCGGGGACCACGACGGGTGGTTTCGCGCATGGACCGAACTCGGCGCGCGGCTGCGCGCCGTCGCGGATGCCGCCGCGGCGGCGGGGCACACCGAGAGCGCGGCGCAGGCGTATCTGCGTGCGGCCACGTACTACGCCGTCGCGGTCAACGCGAGTAGCGCCTTGCCCTCCGATGACCTGCTGCTGCCGACCTTCCGCGCGCACCGGTCCAGTTGGGATCGCTTCGTCGACACCGCGGCCCGGCGGGTCGAGCGCGTCACGATCCCCTACGAAGACACCGATATGCCGGGCTACTTCTTCGGTGCGTCGGACGACTCGACGCCGCGCCCGACGTTCGTCCTGATCAACGGCAGCGACGCGCCCGTCAGCGGCGTCTGGGGCGCGGGCGGCGCCGCGGCCCTGGACCGCGGCTACAACGTGCTCGCCTTCGATGGCCCCGGACAGCAGTCGATGCTGTTCGAACGCGGCGTCGGCTTCCGCCCCGACTGGGGACCGGTGGTGACGCCGGTCCTCGATCTCGTGTCCGGCCGCGCCGACGTCGACGCCGGCCGCATCGCGCTCTACGGCCTGAGCCAGGGCGGCTACTGGCTCGCCACGGCACTGACCACCGAGCACCGCGCGGCGGCCGCGATCGCCGACCCGGGCGTGGTCGACGTGCCGGCCTCGTGGCGGGACAGCATCCCGGCCCGCCTGCTCGAGCTCTACGACACCGGCAGACGACGCCGCTTCGACCGCTACATGGGCTGGGGCATGAAGGCGTCCAAGAGCACGGCCCGCACCTGGCGGTTCCGAGCCCGCCCGTACCGGCAGGACAGCTACTTCGACACACTGACCGAGGTCCACCGGTACGTGCTCACGGACGCCGACGCGGCCCGCATAACGACGCCCCTGTTCGTCGCCGATCCGGAGGACGAGCAGTTCTGGCCCGGCCAGTCGAAACGCCTGGCGGACAGGGTGAGCGGCCCCGTCGAACGGTGCAGGTTCACCGCGGCGGAGGGCGCGAACTTCCACTGCCAGCCGATGGCGCGACGGCTCGTGCACCAGCGCATGTTCGATTGGCTCGACGATACGATGAAGGGGCACTGAGCAATCGGGCGCGCAGGTCAGGTGTGCACCTCACCCCGGTGAACCCACTGGAGTCGATTGCGACCTTCGATATCGAGGTACGGGCAGTGCGCTGGGCCTACGTGGAGCACGGCATCCTTGTCGCCGGGTGCGATCCACAGCAGTTTGCCGGTGTCGACCCAGGGGCGCAGCGCGAAGTCGTAATCATGGATCGTGTGTGTGAACGTCTCGTACTGATCGTATCTCTGGCTGCCCCAGATGTTTTCGAGTGGAACATCGCTCGGGCGACGCCGCCCGAAGTACGTCACCGCCCAGCCGGTGTGGGGGCCGATCGGGATTTCGGCGATCACGGCGCGCACACCGGGCTCGTTCAGCAGGTCGGGAAGAACGTAGGGCGCGTCCGGACCGGGCATGCATCGGAAGGGTGCGGGGGTCACCGCGTCCGCGAGCCGGACAGCTCCGCCCATGGTCAGCCACGTCGATGGCCCACCTCGGGCCGGCGGTCGGACAGGACCGTCCCAATCCCAGTACCAGCCATCGAGATCCACGTCGTCGAACGGCCTGCGCACGACCCGCCCCGTCAGTGGGCAGCGGGACAGGACAACGTCGGGCAGTGTGGAGCGGTACAACGCCCGCAACTCGAACACGCGATTGATCGCGGCCTTGCCGTCCGGGGTGTACCCGACCTCTCGATACAACGCGAGCAGCCGATTACCTTCTGCCAGCACAGCATCGCGGCCGGTCAACGTCTCTCCTTCCGCGTGCGGCACTGTCGTCTCCTCGGCTGCCACTCCCGTGGACACCGGTACGTCCCCGTTCGGTGGCGTGATGTCTGTACAAGCCTATGTCGCTACACTTTCCGGCGATGTGATCGGGTTCGGGGCGTCCGAAGTGGTCACGGAAGACGCGGGCAGGGCCGGCGTGATTCACTCGGGAGGGGGAACCGTGTCGATGAGCGAGTTGGCTACCACCCGTGCCGATCTGCTCCGATTGGGAGACCAACTGATCGACGAGGCGGACCGATGCAAAGCGGCCGGGAACTCCGCAGGCAAGCGGGCCGCGCTCAGGGAACTGCACGCGGTCAAGCAACGCTATGTCGAGTTGCTGCCGGATGTCGCGGTCACGCGCTGCCCGGACTCGAACGTCATCGTGCGACACGCGATCGACACGGTGGATCTCGACGGCTGGTTCTGGGACTACGACAACCCTCATCGACGGCTTCCCGAACTTCCGGCAACCTGGCTGACGATGTGCGGGGCGATGCTGCTGCGGGAACCCGTTGCGATGGCGCGCTTCTGGTGCCGGCCGGGCCCCGGCGCACCCTATGTGATCCCCCGAATCCTGGCCGCGGAGGGAGTCCGCGCGGTGATCAACGAGATCCAGGTGGGATCTCACTGCGGCTGGGCCATCAGCTATTTCGGTCCGTGGCCGGCGGGCGTGATGCTCGACAACACGTGGGGCGCCAACTACTACGACGTTTACGGTGACGACGGCTCCTGGCGCGGCTGGCATGATCACGAATCACGTTTCGACGAACTGGATTTCGACCTCCGGCCCTGGGTCGACGGCGAAAAGCTGCTCTGGGTGGAGCGGGATGATCCGGACGTGAACCTCCGGACCGGTGTCACCGACTGCCCGTATCTCGACGTCGATGGGGATCGTCGGCGCGCGTCCATCTTTGGAGGGGAAGTTCGGCACCGCGACTGACCATCTTACTCGGCGCAGGTTTGCCGAAACCCTCCTCGTCGGACTTGGTCGGTAGCGGTCGCCGCCCGGCAGGGCACGCCGCCCAGGCCGACCGATGCCGGGTCGGCAACCGCGTACCGCACGCGTCAGGCGACCCCTGCGACCTGCTGCTCGCTCAGGGCCCGGTCGCGGAGTACGGCGAGGGTCCGGGCCAGTAGGCGCGAGACCTGCATCTGAGAGATGTTGAGGGCCTTGCCGATTTGGACCTGGGTCATCTCCTGTCCGAACCGCATGATGAGGATCTGGCGTTCGCGCTCGGACAACTCCGCGAGGAGCGGGCCGATGGTGATCGAATCCTCCATCAGCTCGTAGCCGTCCTCGGTGATCGAGAGCGCTTCCAGGGCCATGGCGGGTGCGGCGTCGCTGTCCTCGTTGGGCAGGCGCGCGTCCAGGGATTGGGTCACGTAGGCGTTGTTCGCGATCAAGGCCTGGGTGACCTCGAGCAGGTCGGCGTCGAGGTGGGCGGCTATCTCGCGGGCGGTCGGCTCCCGGTCGAGCTGCTGTGCGAGCTGCGGGACCGCTACCGAAATCTGTTGCCGCAGTTCCTTGATACGGCGCGGGACGCGCACCGCCCACGTGCTGTCACGGAAGTAGCGCCGGACCTCGCCCATCACCGTGGGGATCGCGAACCCCAGGAACGGTGCGCCCACGGCAGGGTCGAAACGGTCCACCGACAGCACCACGCCGACCGCGGCGACCTGGGCCAGATCCTCGTGGTCGACGCCGCGACCGCCGTAGCGCTGGGCGATGTGTTCGCCGAGCGGGAGCGCGATCTCGATGATCCGGTCGCGCAGACCGGCGTGCTCCGGGCTGCCCGGGTCCAGGCCGGCGAGTTCCTTGAGCAACGGCTCGAGGTGTTCGTACGAGTCGCCGCTGACTCGCGCGTCATGCTCGGTTCCAATCGATGTTTCGTGCGTGGCAGACATATCGGTGTCCTCAAAAACGGGGGTCGACCAACGGATCTCACCCCCACAGTGCCCCGCCCGAAAGCATCGAAACCGACATCGACCGATCAATCGAAATTCGGCACCCGCCCGGCCCGCGCGACTCTCAGGGCCAGCGGATCCGGTCCCGGACCGGGACTTCCTCGACCCGCACGTACCCGAACCGCGGCGGGTACAGCACGGACCGGTTGCCCCGCGCGGCCCACCACCAGCTCAATGCGGCCGTCGCGTACCCCGCGGCCACCGCCACCACCGGTACCAGCATCGCGACAATCAACAGCGCGCTCATGAGCGTTCCCCTTCCGGGAGTGATCTCCCGCCACCCTGCGGCCATACCGCGCGCATTCCCAGAACGGTTCGGCCTTAACACGTTCGGGGATGTGTTCTGCCCCACAGGGTTACGGTGGTCGGGTACGGCGACATCCCTTCACCGCCGCCGGCGCGAACGCGGCGGGATGAAATGTTGCCTCGCGGCCGGACTCCGGATGCGTTCGCTCCTGGTCAACGGCCGTAAGTTCTGGGAGGAACAGTGCTTTCGGAGTATCAACAACGGTTGCGTGAACGGTTTCTCGCCGCCCCCGTTGTCCTGGCGCCGGAGCCCTGGCGGCAGGTGCACAGCGGCAAGATGCCGATCGGGGGCCTGCAGGGTATCGGCTTCGCCGTACACCCGGAGACCGGACACGACCTGGTCATGGTCGTATCACTCGACGGCCATGGGCTTTTCGATGCCGTCACCGGCGCGAAGATCGCCCGCGACCGCACCCCCGGCATCGACTCCAGCACACCCGACGCGGCACCGGACCTGACATGCCCCGGCCTCGGACCGATCGCCGGCACCCGGGTGCACATCGCGGGCCTGTTCGGCGGCGGTCTGCACCACACCACCACCGACGGATGGTCCCTGAATGTCGTTGCCCCCGAATGGCCCAACGACCGCGTACTGCTCGTCGCCGACGGCAACATCTACCGCCACCCGCCCGGCCAGGGCTGGTGGCACATCTTCCACTCCGACCGTTCGACCTTCCGGACCGCCGGGTTCTCGCCCTCCGGGCTCACACTGGCGGTCGCCACGAGCAGCGACATCACGCTCTGGCACCGGCCGGCGATCGACCCGAGTTGACGCTCAACGGCCGGCGAAGACCATCTCGACGTCGACATGATCGCGCCCGTGTGTGAGGTGTGCGGCAACCGGATCGCCCCCGGCGACATGGTCGCCGCGACCCCGGCGATCTCAGCCGCGCCCGCAGCGTCGCCGCATCCACCGACTCAGCACGCCGGGCACAGTCCGGTTCGGTCGACCCAGACGTGCCGACCTCGATATCCGGTCGGGGCGATCGGGCCGGGGTTCAGCCGCCCTGCAGTCGCAGCTCTGCGGTGAGCAGTGACGCGTACTCGACCAGCGCCCGTTCCTCCGGGTCGGGACCCAGTTGCTCGATTACGCCGGCGCGATCGATCAGCACGAGACCGGCCGGATCGGGGCCCGAAGCCACGCCCACGCGGCCTTCGAGCAGGGTCAGGGAGGCGGTGCTGTCGTTGGCCGCCAGCAGTCTGCGCAGGTCCGAAGCGGTGACAGTTTCCATAGGGTGATTGTGCTCCCGCCCTGACCGAGCAACTCGTCGAGGTACCCGGCAGGGCGCGCATCCCCCTGGAAAGCCATGCTCGCCGACCGGCCCGCGCGCAACCCGGACGGGCAGCCGGCGGTCAGGACGTCTTGTGCGGAACCGCCGCGACCAGACCGCCGTCCACGACGAACTCCGAGCCGGTGGCGTAGGAGGACTCGTCGCTGGCCAGGAACAGCACGAACGTCGCCACCTCCGAGGACTGGGCGGGGCGGCCCAGCGGGATCGTCACCAGATCGTCGGGGATGTCCGTCGTCATGGGTGTGCGGATCAGGCCGGGGTGCAGCGAATTCACGCGAATGTTGTGCGCCGCCAACTCCAGGGCGGCGGACTTGGCCAGGCCGCGGACCGCCCACTTGGAAGCCACGTAGCCGTGCGCCCAGGGCGCGCCGCGCAGGCCCTCGATCGAGGAGACGTTGATGATCGAGCCACCGCCGGCGGCGATCATCGGCTTGACCGCCGCGCGCATGCCCAGGAACGTTCCGGTCAGGTTGACGTCGATGATGGTGCGCCACTTGTCCAGATCGAACTTGTGCAGCGGACCGCCGTTGACGATGCCCGCATTGTTCACCAGGACATCGAGTTTGCCGAATGCGGTCTGGGCCTCGGTGACCGCGGCCGTCCACTGGTCGGGGTCCGTCACGTCCAGGTGCACGTAGCGCGCGGCGTCGCCGAGCGAATCGGCCAGTGCCTTGCCCTCGTCGTCGAGAATGTCGCCGATCACGACCTTCGCGCCCTCGGCGACCAGCAGTTGCGCGTGTGCCGCGCCCATCCCGCGCGCACCGCCACTGATGAGGGCGACTTTGCCATCTACACGTCCCATGCGGCGACGCTAACACGCGATTGGAATAGTTTCCAGACTAGTGTCCGGAAATATGCTCGGGTACCGTCCGGGCGGATCAGGACTCGAGGTAGGCCACGATGCCGCCGATGAGCCCGGCCAGGGCGTCGTCCAGATCCCCGTAGGTGCCCAGTGTGCGTTCGGAGGTGATGCCGCGCATCGCGGCGGGAATGAGCGCGGCCACGTGCCGGATCTTGACCCGATCGAGGTTCAGGTCGGCGAAAGCACGCTCACACGCGGTGTCCCAGTGTGGTTTCCACGAGGCGAGCTCGGCCGCGGTACGCGGATAGTCGCGTTCGAGTTCGGCGTGATCGCGCGGCAGCGCGGCGCGCAGGGTCTCGATCGCCAGGGATTCGGGTCGGCGCAGGCCCGCCGCCATCGCGTGGATGAGCGCCGAAACGCGTTCGCGCAGTGTGCCATCGATCTTCACGCTGGCGGGCATGTCGCCGCGCTTGTCGGCGGTGTACCGCAGGACCGCGGCCCACAGTCCGTCGATGTCGCCGAACTGGTACTTGACCACACCCCAGGTCGCCCCGATGTCGCGGGCGATGCGATTGCCCGACACCGCGGCGGGATCGCCGGTGGCCAGCGAGGTGATCGCCGCCTCGAGCATGGACTCGCGCGACTGCGCGCCGCGCTTGTTCACCCGCCTCCCGGTTACCGCCAGATCCGTCACGGGGACCGATGATACCCGCGCTGAGCTGGGTGGCATAGTTTCAAAGAACCCTCTTGTATTGTTTCACAGAGGGTTCTATTCTCGGATCGCCGAGCGTGTGATCCACCGATCCACGCCCCTGCGCACAGCCCTCGATGGCGTGGAGGATCGAATGGCAAGAACACCCCTGTCGATGGAACCGACGGGATGGTTTCAAGTCGCCTGGAGTGCCGAGATCGCCCTCGGCGCGGTGCACACGATGAAGTACTTCGGCCGCGAGCTCGTCGCCTGGCGCTCGGCCTCGGGCAGCATCGCCGTATTCGACGCCTACTGTGAGCATTTGGGCGCGCACCTGGGCTACGGCGGGCGCGTGGACGGGGAGAACATCGTGTGCCCGTTCCACGGCTGGGAGTGGAATCGCGAGGGCCGCAACGTGTGCGTCCCGTACGAGAAGCATCCCAACCGCGGCCGCCGCATCCGCTCGTACCCGGCGGTGGAGCGCAACGAGGCGGTGTGGATGTGGTTCGACATCGACGGGCGCGCACCGTATTTCGACGTACCGGACATCTTCACCGCGTTCGACGACGGCAAGAGCGCCGCCGACTACTATCCGCCGGTCCCCGCGGCCACCCTGTACCGGCCCGGCCTGCAACTGCATCCGCAGTACGTGATGGAGAACGGCGTCGACTTCGCCCACTTCAAGGTCGTGCACAAGACCCCGTTCGTGCCCGAGTTCACCCGGCACGATTTCTCCGGCCCGGTCTCCTACGTGGACTTCACCATCGCCTTCGACGAGAACGTCCAGGAGTCCGAGGTCAACAGTGGCGTGCGTTCGATCAACGCCGGGCTCGGCTGCTCGATCACCGCGAGCTGGGGCATGATCGACAACCGCACGATGCCCGCGGTCACGCCGGTGGACGCGGACACCTGCGATGTGCGCTTCACCGTGTGGATCGGCCGCCGGCCCGGGGACGACGGGCCCGAGATCAACCGCTACGGCACCACCATGGCCGGGTTCGTCATCGAGCAGTTCGCGGCCGACATCGAGATCTGGTCTCACCAGCGCTACACCGATCCACCGGCGCTGTCCCCGAAGGAATTCCGCGGTTTCACCGCGCTGCGCGAATGGGCGCGCCAGTTCTACCCCGACGGCGGGCCCGCCGGAACCGACCCGAACCGGCCGTACAGCGGCGCGATCCTGCCCATCCCCACGACGTAGTCCCCACCCGCACAACCGAACAAGAGGCACCGATGACCACTCCCCCGATTCGGGTATTCCAGGTCGCGACCGGCAATCTCGGTACCGAGATGATCGGCCGCGTGCGCAAACATCCCGATCTCGAACTCGTTGGCCTGCACTGCTATTCACCCGACAAGATCGGCCGCGACGCCGGGGAGATCGTCGGCCTGGATCCGATCGGGGTGATCGCCACCGGGACGGTCGAGGAGATCATCGCCGCCCGCCCGGACGTGCTGACCTTCCACGGGGTGTTCCCCGACGAGGACCTGTACGAGAAGGTGCTCGAGGCGGGCATCGACGTGGTCACCACCGCGGACTGGATCACGGGCTTCCATCGCGACCGCAATCACCCGCACCCCTCGGGCCGCAAGGTCAGCGAGATTCTGCAATCCGCCTGCGAGCGTGGGGGTTCCACCTTCTACGGCACCGGCATGAACCCGGGCCTGTGCCAGATCCTGGGCATCGTGCACACCGCGGACGTGGCCGAGATCGAGAATATCAAGGTGACCGAATCGGTCGACGTGTCCTGTCATCATTCGGTCGACACCTGGAAAGCGGTGGGATACGGGCGGCCGATCGACGATCCGAGCATCCCCGACTCGCTCTACAAATACACCGCCGTGTTCTCCGACTCGGTGTACCTGATGGCCGACGCGTTCGGCCTCGAACTCGACGAAGTCACCTTCGAATACGAACTCGGCGCCTGCACCGAGGACGTCGACCTGGGCTGGTATTTCATGCCCAAGGGCTCCCTCGGCGCGAGCTACATCAAATACCGGGGCATGGTGGACGGAATCCCGCGCGTCGAAACGCATCTGGAGTGGCAGATGACCCCGCGCACCGATCCGGCGTGGAAGATCCAGGGCTGCTACATCACCGAGGTCACCGGCGACCCGAGCATCTACAGCAAGCACATGATCTTCCCCCGCAAGGGATTCGACCTGTCCAAGCCCGAGAACTTCGCCTCGATCGGCATGAGCGTGACCGGCCTGCCGGTGCTCAACTCCCTCCGGTCCGTGGTCGCGGCCCCGCCCGGCATCATCACCAGCGCCGACCTGCCGCTGCGTGCCTTCGCGGGCCGATTCGCGCTCTGATAGTCGCAGGGCGGCAACCGCTTTCGGCTCGGCGCGCGCCACTTCGGCGCGCGCCGAGGTGCGTCAGTGCGCGGGAGCGAAGTCGACCAGACCCGGTCGGGTGATCAGCGGCAGATCCAAGGTCGTGCGAATACCCGCGGGCGCGGCCAGCACCGCGGGGATCGCGTTGACCACCCGGCCCGCTGCGGCCACGATCGCGGCGTGATTGTGGTCGCCCTTGCGGCTGGTGGGGCAGATGTCCACCGAATACGAAGGCTCGCCGGTGATCTCGATGCGGTACGAGCCGCCGCCGTGCGCCGGGTAGGGCCAGTGCGGGCACAGGTCCTCACGCAGCCGAGTCACGTGCTCGATGACGATGACCGGCCGGTCCCCCACCATCCCGCGTACCTCGAAGCGCAGCGCCGCGAGGCCGCCGGCGGGAATGTGCCCGGCCGCGACATCGAATCCCTCGGGGGCGGGCACACGTTCGCATTCTTCGGTGATGGCATCGAGGGTGATGCCCAGGCCGGCCGCGAGCTGGCGGATCGCGGGACCCCAGGCCAGCGACAGCACCCCGGGCTGGAACAGCATCGGCACTTCCTCGAGCGGCTTGCCGAAACCCATCACGTCGAACATGACGATCGCGCCGTCGTAGGTGGCGTAGTCGGCGATCTCCATGCACCGCACCTGCTCGACGGTCTGACACGTACCGGTCAGGGCGAGCGGAAGCAGGTCGTTGGCGAATCCCGGGTCGACACCGGTGACGAACAGGCTCGAATCGCCTTCGCGCGCCGCCTCTTCCACCTTCTCGATGTACTTGGGCGGCAGCGCCTGCCACGGGTACTGCAGCATGCCCGGCGCGGTGCCGACCACGTCGACGCCCGCGGCCAGGATGCGGCAGCAGTCGGCCATCGCCTCCTTGAGCCGGGTGTCGCCCATCGCGCAGTACACGACGCAGTCGGGCTCGGTGGCCAGCAGCGCGTCGAGGTCGCCGACCGCGGTGATGCCCGTGACGGTGTCCAGGCCCGCGAGCACGCCCGCGTCGACCCCGACCTTCTCCGGCGTGGACACGCACACCGCGGTCAGCTCGTACTCGGGACTGCCGATCAGGCCCGCCAGGGCCAGCCGGCCCGCGTTGCCGGTGCCGACGTGTGCGACGCGAATGGGCATTCTCACTCCTTTGGGAAACCCGGCGAAGGACGGCCGCCATCCGAGGCGGAATCTAGTCCGTCCATCAATCCAGACACTAGTCTGGAATTAATTCCAGGACGCATGTTAGCGTCACATCGGCGGGAGGAACAGGCCGCGAATCGCCGTGCGAACGCGGTGGATTCGCACGTCTCCCGGCCGCCGCGGCGGCCGATCGATCTTCGAAGGAGCAGGGACTATGACGGAAACGGTGCGGGGCGTGATCGCGCGCGAGTCGGGGGCCGAGGTGGAACTGACCTCGATCACCATCCCCGATCCCGGTCCACACGACGTCGTGGTGCGGGTGCTGGCCTGCGGGGTGTGCCACACCGACCTGACCTATCGCGAGGGCGGGATCAACGACGAGTTCCCGTTCCTGCTCGGCCACGAGGCGGCCGGTGTGGTGGACCGCGTCGGATCCGATGTCAGCCACGTCGAGGTCGGCGACTTCGTCGTCCTGAACTGGCGCGCGGTCTGCGGCGTGTGCCGGGCCTGCCGCCGCGGCCGCCCGTGGTACTGCTTCGACACCTTCAACGCCTCGCGTCGCATGACACTCGCCGACGGCACCGAACTCACGCCCGCGCTGGGCATCGGCGCCTTCGCCGACAAGACCCTGGTGCACGAGAAGCAGTGCACGGTGGTCGATTCCGCCACCGACCCCGCCGTGGCCGGTCTCCTCGGCTGCGGTGTCATGGCCGGCCTGGGCGCGGCCCTGAACACCGGCAACGTCGGCCGCGGCGACAGCGTGGCCGTCATCGGCTGCGGCGGCGTGGGCGTGGCCGCGATCGCCGGCGCCCGCCTGGCCGGAGCGACCACGATCGTCGCGGTCGATCGCGATGCCACCAAGCTGACCGCCGCCGCCCAGCTGGGCGCCACCCACATGGTCGACGCGTCCAGCGAGGACACGGTCGAACGAATCAAGGAGTACACCAACGGTTTCGGCGCCGATGTGGTGATCGACGCGGTCGGCCGCCCCGAGACCTGGACCCAGTCCTTCTACGCCCGCGACCTCGCCGGCACGGTGGTCCTGGTCGGCGTCCCCACTCCCGACATGCGCCTGGAGATGCCCCTCCTGGACTTCTTCTCCCACGGCGGCGCCCTCAAGTCGTCCTGGTACGGCGACTGCCTCCCCGAACGCGACTTCCCCACCTTGATCGAGCTCCACCGCCAGGGCCGGCTGCCCCTGGATCAGTTCGTCACCGAGCGGATCGAGCTCGACGGGGTCGAAAAGGCTTTCGCCACCATGAAGTCCGGGCAGGTACTGCGGTCGGTGGTGTGCTGGTAGCCGATGCGGGGGCTATGACCGAGGGGTTGTAGCGGCAAGCCTCCTCGCACTCACCCGGCCTCCCCGCGCGGACGACCGGCACGGCGGTGGCAGAGTGGGAGCGGTATCGGACCGAGCGAGGAGGAACAGACATGGCCGGACGCACCCCGAGCCAGTGGGAGGAACTCACCGCGGCCGATCCGGCCCATTCGTCGTGGTATGTCGAACGATTCCGCGCGCTGGCGGCCCAGGGCACCGACATCGTCGGTGAGGCACGCATGATCGACGCGATGCTCGAGCGCGGCAGCCGCGTCCTCGACGCCGGCTGCGGCCCGGGCCGCGTCGGCGGCTACCTGCATCAGGTCGGCCACACGGTGGTCGGCGTCGACGTCGATCCCGTCCTGATCGCCGCGGCCGAGCAGGACTACCCCGGCCCGACCTGGCTCGTCGGCGACCTCGCGGAACTGGACCTGTCGGCCCGCGGCGTCGCGGCCGAGTTCGACGTAATTGTGTGCGCGGGCAACGTCATGACGTTCCTGGCACCCTCCACACGTGGTGCGGTGCTGGCCGGATTCGCCCGCCACATTGCACCCACCGGCCGGGTGGTGGTGGGCTTCGGCGCCGACCGCGGGTACGAGTTCCCGCAGTTCCTCGCCGACGCCGCCGAGGCCGGTCTCAACTGCGACCTGCGGCTGTCGACCTGGGATCTGCGGCCGTTCAGCGACGAATCCGATTTTCTGGTGGCGGTTTTCTCGCGATACAGCGCGTGAGACGCGAGTTCGCCGGCCGGACACTCGCCCCGGTCGGCGCGCCCAGCAGTTGCCGGACACTCGTCAAGCAGTAACTCAGAGAATGGCTCTCGCTCCCCGAGTCATTTCGAGCTGCCCAGCGGGCCCCGAGATCATCTCCTGGGCACGGGCCAGCGCTCGGTCCACCGGGCGCGAAACATCTGCGCCGCCAATCGCGACATCAGCAGCATGTCCACCGACAAAACGCATGCACCGATGACCTTCGCCGTCGGCGATCGGTTGGAATTCGATTGGCGTCGAGACAGCCCGGTCCGGGTCAACGACCGCATGATGGCCGCAGCGGTCCGGGCACGCGCGGCACTGATCGCCACCGCCTGTACAGGGCAGACGATCACCTACAAAGGGCTATCCGCCGCGATCGGTGGTTTGTATCCGTACCGCAGTCTTGGCGGACTTCTCGACGTGATTTCGCTGGACTGCATCGAACGGGGTGAACCATCGCTCGCAGCGTTAGTTGTGCGCACCGGAACACACACCCCCGGAACAGGATTCGTCCACGGCGGAGGCGAGCCGATCGAACGTTACCAACTTAGGCTGCAGCGCCATTGGCAGCATCGTTGACCGCACGTCCCTGATCGCGAGTACGAGTTCCTGGCTGACGCGGCCGACGCCGGTCTCCACTGCGACCTGCGGCTCTCGACATGGGATCTGCGGCCGTTCAGCGACGAATCCGATTTTCTGGTGGCGGTTTTCTCGCGCCAGTCGCCGCGGTGACGCGGAGGATGACCGCGTCGAGCGCCAGGTCCATGGCGTAGTCGAACTCGGCCTGGCTGTCGAAACGGGCGAGATAGGGGGCCGCTTCGACGACAGCGGGCAGACCCGACTGCTCGAGTACCTCCTGGCGTGCGGCTATGCCGACGAGGTCGCTGGTCCCGTAGGTGGGGCCGGCGTTCACCTCGCGCAGCAGCGTGCCGATGAGCGCGGCCACCAGGGTCCGCATCAGATGGACAGCGTCGTGCGGGGCGCATCCCGCGGAACGCAGGATGTCGAGAACAGCCTGAACCGGCGCCAAGCCCTCCACCGAGGACAACTGCCGGGTGAGCACCAGCGCCGCGGCCGCGGGATGCAGTAGGGCGCGATCGCGGAACGCGTCGGCGACCGCGCGCAGATCACCGCGCAGATCACCGGCGCGCGGAGGCAGCTCGATCGAACCCAATAGGTACTCGGCCACCGCGTCGAGCAGTCCGTCCTTGCCGTCGACGTGGTTGTACAGGCTCTTGGGATCGACGCCGAGCACCCGGGCGACCGCCCGGGGACCCACCGCGCCGACGCCCTCGCTGTCGATGACCTGCAGGGTCGCCCCGACGATTCCCGCTCGGGTGAGTTGCCCGGAACCTTTCGGGGGTCGTCCGCGGCGCGCGGTGGGTGGCGTACTGGTCATGCCGTCATTCTGCATCACCCCCTTGTTTAAATCCACATCGTGGGTATATCGTCGTGACACATAAAACCCACGCTGTGGATATTGGAGTCCGGCATGCGTTTCCCCTGGGGCACTTCCGATGTGGTCGACCTCCCGACCGTCGGGACCCGAATCGATACCCTCACCGACCTCGCGCACGTCGAGGGCGGACCCGGCGCCCGCCTGGCGCGCGCCCGCGAACAGGCACTCGCGTTCCGACGCGAATTCCCGGGCACCGGCACCCCCGACAGCATCACGACCTGCGACCTGGTGACCCTGCCCTATCCGACACGCTTCGGACTGTTCCGGGCCTCGCGGGCGATCGCACCGTTCCTGTCGATCACCAACAGGATGCTCGTGATCCGCTGGCACGACTCCGACGGCCGGCCCCGCATCCTGCTGTTCGAGCCGTCCGACGTCGAACTCGGCCGCTACACACCGTATTTCGACACCCTCGCCCAACGCACTCCCGCCGTCCTCGAACGCGCCACCGTGCGCGAACACGGCACGGTCCCGGACCATCTGGCGCGCCTGGGAATCACCCCCGGCGACGTCGACTATCTGATGTTCGACCACCTGCACACCCAGGACCTGCGGCGCTGGGTCGGCACCACCACCCATCAGGACGACCTCGGCACCACCCCGGTGGCACGGTTCCCCCGCGCGAAGGTCATCGTGCAACGCGACGAGCTGGCCGCCATGGCCGAGCTGCATCCGCTGCAGAAGCCGTGGTACCAGCCCGCCGCCTACCGCGACGTGCCCGCCGAGGCGTTCCTGCCCATCGATGGATCGGTCCTGCTGGGTCCCGGTGTCGCCGTGGTCAAGACGCCCGGACACGTGTTCGGGAATCAGAGCCTGGTGGTGAACACCGCGACCGGTATCTGGGTCAGCAGCGAGAACGTGATCGCGACCGAGGCGCTGACCCCCGAGCACTCCCGGCTACCGGGGCTGGCGCGCTGGGCGCGGCGCTGGGACCAGGAGGTCGTGCTCAACGCCAACACCATCGAAACCACGGCGGATCAGTACAACTCGATCATCCTCGAGAAGACCCTGGCCGACCGCAGCCAAGCCGACCCACGGTTCCTGCAGTTCTTCCCCTCCAGCGAGCTGACCGGCATGTGGACCAATCCCGGCACCCATCCCACCTTCCACCACGGCCACCTCACCCACGGCCCGCGACACTGAAAGCCCGCTCATGTCAGCACGATTCACCCTGCCTCCCGAAGACGTCCTGCGCGCACGGGAGAAGCTCGTCCTCGACCACTTCCACGACGAGGTCACCCAGGACTGGGACGCCACCCTGTCGACGTTCCCGCATCCGCACTACGAACTGATCGCCCCGATGCTCGTCCACGATGGCGACACCGAGGTCCGCGACTACTACCGCGACACCCGTCGCGCCTTCCCCGACCAGGACCACGAGATCATCGCCCTGCGGCACAGCCATGACGCGGTGATCGTCGAATTCTGGCTACTGGGAACACATTTGGGCCCGCTGGGCAAGATCCCGCCCACCGGGTCGAAACACCGCACCCGAATGAACGCCTACTTCGTCTTCGACGAACACGAGCACCTGATCATCGAGCGGATCTACTTCGACCAGCTCACCGTCCTGCGTCAGCTGCTGGACGGAATCGACAAACGCAACCCCCGCGGCCTGCTCACCCTCGCCCGCGTCCTCGCCGGGGCCGCGGCCGGCGCGGGCGGCGATCCCGATCCCCGGCTGCTGAACACTCCGCCGGCCGATCTCACCGACTGACCTCCACCCGGGGCACTTTCATGGAGAAGACCATCACAATGCGCGCACTCATCGGCGGGAAGACCAGCGACTGGGTCCTCGAAGACCGCGACCTACCCGAACAACTCGGCGCCATCCGAATCCAGGTCATGGCCGCCGGTCTCAACCGCGCCGACCTCTACGCTCTCGAGGGCAGCTACACCGCCAACTCCCAGGACGCCGGAGCGTTCGTCGCCGGCATGGAAGTGGCCGGGGTCGTGGAGACCTCGAGCCCGCTCGCCCCGCACCTGCCCGTCGGCACCCGGGTCATGGGCATCACCGTCGGCGCCTTCGCCGACTACACCCTGTGCCACCCCCGGTTGGTGGTGCCGATCCCCGACCACCTCGACTTCGACACCGCGGCAACCCTGCCCGTCGGTCTCATCACCGAACACGACGCCCTGGTCACCCAAGCCGGATTCAGCGCCGGTGACAGCGTGCTCATCGTCGGCGGCACCAGCTCGATCGGGCTGATCGGCATCCAGCTGGCCAAAACCCTCGGCGCCGCAACGGTTATCGCCACGACCACCAGCGCGGAAAAGACCGATGCGCTGCGGCGCGCGGGCGCCGATGTCGTGATCGACACCAGCACAGAGGAATTGGCCGCCGCCGTGCTCGCCGCCACCGACGGCACCGGCGCGACCATAACCCTCGACCATGTCGGTGGGGCCCTCTTCGCCCAGCTGCCGGCCGCCACCGCGATCGGCGGCACGATCGTCAGTATCGGCCGACTCGCCGGCGCGGGCACCGATCTCAACCTCGACACCCTCGCCTTCCGTCGCCAGCGCGTGCTCGGAACCACGTTCAGTATTCGCACCCGCACCGAACTCGCGGAGGTCGTCGGCGCCCTGGCCGACAAGGTTCTTCCCGCGCTCGCCGCCGACGAGATCCGGCCCGTGCTCGACAGCGTCTACACCGTCGACGACGCGACGACCGCCGCACAGCGCCTGCGTGACAACGCCGCCACCGGCAAGATCGTCCTGTCCTTCGCCGACGCCCACACCGGGCCGGCTCCCGCGCCCAGCCCGGTGGCCAACATGTTCGGCGGCATCGCCCAAATCGGTTACGTCGTACGCGATATCGAGGCCTCGATGCGCAACTTCGTCGCCTGCGGCATCGGCCCGTGGTTCTTCCTGCGCGGGGTGCGTCCGGCGGACTTCACCTACCGGGGACAGCCGTCGGACATGGAGATGGATGTCGCGGTCGCCAACAGCGGCGACATCCAGATCGAACTGATCACCCCGACCAACGACGCGCCCTCGATGTATCGGGACTTTCTCGCCGCCGGACACGAAGGCGTGCAGCATGTCGCCTACTGGAGCGCGAACTACCAGCAGTTCTACGATCGGGCGATCGCCGCGGGATTCACCGTCGGACAGGAAGGCCGCATCGGCGGCGCCGACGGTCGCTTCGCCTACCTCGAAACCGAGCATCACCCCGGCACCGTGATCGAGATCTCCGATGTCGGCGGCACCAAGAAGTTCATTTTCGACCTCGTGAAACTGGCGGCCGCGAACTGGGACGGCAGCAACCCGATCCAGACCATCGACGCCGGTCTGATCGGCGGCGATCCCGCGGTCATGACAACGATGCTCGAGGCACTGGGATGAAGGTTCACCACCTCAACTGCGGCACCATGCACCCGTGGGCCACGCCCGAGGGCCTGGTCTGCCACGTCCTTCTCCTCGAGACCGACACCGGCCTGGTCCTGGTGGACAGCGGGCTGGGATTGCGTGACGCCGCCGACCCCGCGGGCCGGTTCGGTCCGGGACGGTTCTATGTTCGCCCGGAGTTCAACGCCGACGAGTCGGCGATCCGCCAGCTCGAACGACGCGGGTTCGACCCGCGCGATGTCCGCGACATCGTACTCACCCACTTCGACGCCGATCACACCGGTGGTCTCGCCGATTTCCCTTGGGCCAGAGTGCATCTCACCGCAGACGAGGACGACGCGGCGCTGCACCCGAGCAGTGTCGTGGAGAAGGGCCGCTACCTGCCCACCCACCGCGACCACCACCCGATCCTGGTACGCCACAACCCCGGTGAAGGGGATCGCTGGTTCGGATTCGCCGCCGCCAAGGAACTCACCGAGGTCGCACCGGGCGTGGTCATGATCAGCCTGCCCGGCCATACCCGCGGCCACGCCGCCATCGCGGTCGACACCGGCACACGATGGATCCTCCACGCCGGGGACTCCTTCTACCACCACGGGCAGATCGACGGCATCGGCCCGGTGCCGCGCGCGCTGACCGCGATGGAGTGGTTCGTCGCCCACGACCGGGACACGGTGCGCGGGAACCACGCTCGTTTGGCCGAGTTGTGGACCGCCCGCGCGACCGAACTGCTGCTGGTCAACGCGCACGATCCGTTCCTGTTGCGGCGCGCCCTGCAGATCGACGCCGACCCGAGCTGAGATGTCGCGCAGGACCGACCACGGCATGGTTTTTCACAGACGGAGGGTTTGAAACGCTCCAGGGCGGGAAATGTCCTCGTGCCCCTGGTCGAAACAGCCCCGAGGAAACCGACATGTCGACGACACCCACCCGCACGCGGCGGCACAGTGCCGATTCGTACGAGAACCTCGAGCCGCAGTTCGAGGAACTCGCCCGTCTGGACCCCGGCACCCCCGAACACGAGCGTCAGCGCCAGCGCATCATCGAACTCGCGCTTCCGCTCGGTGAGCACATCGCCCAGCGCTACGGCGGGCGCGGCGTCGACCACGAGGACCTGGTCCAGATCGCCGCGGTCGGGGTGGTGCTCGCGGTGGACCGCTTCGACCACACCGTCGGCGCGCCCTTCCTCGGCTTCGCCATCCCCACGGTCATGGGCGAGGTCAAGCGCTACTTCCGGGACAGCACGTGGGCCGTGCGCGTGCCCCGGCGCACCAAGGAACTGCGCCAGCAGGTCACCGTCGCGGCCGCCCAGCTCGCCCAGCAGCTCGATCGCGAACCCACCGCCCGCGAGCTGGCCGAGCACCTCGGCGTCGAACTCGTCGAGGTGACCCAGGCGCTGATCGCCAACAACGCCTACACCACCCAATCCCTCGATACGCGGACGCCGGGGCAGGACTCCGACACCCTGCCCGTTGCGATCCCGGCGGCCCTGACCTGTATCGAGGAGGGGTACGAGCTGATGGAGGACTCGATCAGCGTCGGCCCGCTGCTGGCGCGACTCCCCGCTCGCGACCGCCAGATCCTGGCCATGCGCTACGGACAGGAGATGAGCCAGGCCGAGATCGGCAAGGCCCTGAACATCTCCCAGATGCAGGTCTCCCGCCTGCTCACCCGCATCCTGACCACACTCCGCTCCCAAGCGCAGGACACCCGGCCCGCCCTCCGGATCGCCTGAACCAGGAATACGGTCGCATCGGGCCGGCCGATCAGTGGAGGGCCAAACCGCCTGTGTGCCAGCAGGTATGAACGTGCTTGTTCGGGCACGGTCACCTCGGATTCGAGACCAGGGCGAAGCTACGCTGCTGAACCTCACCCCGGCATCCCGGGTGCTACCCCGCCAACCACGTCTCACGCGGGCCGCCACTGCTGGGCAGTTGATTTTCTGAGTCGTCCGGCCTTTGGGGTGTGCAGATCGCCCCGCGCCGGGCTCCGCTTGGACGGCGGGTGTGCCGGGTAGACAGCAAAAGGCCGGCACGACAACGCTGAGGAGGTTTTCTCATGTCCGATCCCGCGGCAGTCCTGTTCGACATCGATGGCACGCTGGTCGACTCCAACTACCTGCACGCGCGAGCCTGGCATCGGGCGTTCGCCGACGCGGGAGTGACCGTGCCGACCTGGCGTATCCACCGAGCCATCGGCATGGACGGCGATCGCCTGATCCACACCGTGGCCCCCGAGCTCGACGACCAGGGCGCCGCGCACGCCGACAAGCAACACAGCCGTCTCCACCTGGATTCCGCCGACGAACTCACGCTCCTGCCGGGGGCCCGGGAGATTCTCGCCGGGCTGCACTCGCGCGGTTTACGAGTCCTGCTCGCTACCTCCGCCCCGCCGGACGAACTCGCGGTGCTGCGCGAACTGCTCGACAGCGACGCCGTGCTCCATGCGGTGACCAGCGGAGACGATGTGGACAAGGCCAAACCCGATCCCGAGATCGTGCGGGTCGCGCTCGATCGCGCCGGTGTTCCCGCCGATCGCGCGGTCTTCGTCGGGGACACCGTATGGGACATTCGGGCGTGCGCCCCGGTCGGTGTCCCGGCGATCGGTGTGCTCAGCGGCGGTATCTCTCGCGCTGAGCTCGAACAGGAAGGCGCGGCGGATGTCTACGACGATGTCGCGCAACTGCTCCAACACCTCGATTCCAGCCCGATCGCACGACTGCTGTGAGCGATGATCGCGGAGTGGAAGTCGTTGGCGCCGTCAAAGATCCCGAGTTGATGAACTTCGTACGGGGCATGCGCGAGAGCTATTGGACGCGAATCCCCGACGCCGGCGAGCCCGATCCGGTCGCCGAGTCACGCAGAATGGCCATCCCCGCCGGGGAGCCGGATCGCTGCATTACCGTGCGGACCTACCGGCCGCGCGGTGACGACTCCCCCGCGCTGCCGGTCATGGTGTTCGCCCACGGCGGCGGATTCGTATCCGGAGATCTCGATACCCACGACGTGCTGTGCCGGGCACTGGCCAATCGCGCCGCGATGCTGGTGATCTCGGTCGACTGGCGTCTGGCCCCCGAGCATCGATTCCCGGCGGGGTTGGACGACGTGATCGCGGTAATGGACTGGGTCAGCGCGCACGGCACCGAACTGCGAGCAGACACCACCCGCACGGTTTTGTGCGGTGACAGCGCCGGCGGGACCCTCGTCGCGGCCGCCGCCGCGATCGCACGGGACCGCGGCGGGCCACCGCTGACGGCCCAAGTGCTCTTCTATCCGAGCCTGAGCAACACGATGGACACCCCGTCGTGGACGCAGTTCGGTGAGGTCGGCTTTCCCACCAGAGAGGTACACGGCACCTGTCTGCGCGCCTACCTTCCCGCCGGCACAACCGTGGACGATCCGCGAGTCTCGCCCGCGCGGGCGCAACTCACCGGTTTGCCGCCCACCCTGATACTGGTCGGGGAATTCGACCCACTGCGCGATGAAACCCTGGCCTACGCTCTCGCGCTCACTGCGGCGGGCGTGCCGGCCACACATCGCGTCTATCCCGCGGCGGAACACGGTTTCATCCAATTCTTCAAGGACACCGCCACCCACCCGCGGGGTGAAGACGCACTCACCGACACGGTCGAGTTCCTGCTGGACGAACTCACCTGATCACGACCCGACTCGACCGGACCTGCGTGTCGTTCGCGAATCCATGACCACGCCGAGACATGATGCAATTCATGACCGAACCCGTTCGCGGACTATCGGCTCCCTCTTCGCTCTCATCGCTCGAACGACATCACCTGCTGCAGGAAGCGGCTTCCCATCATCGGGCAGCGTGCGAGGCAATCGGCAGGGACGTCGATCTCTACTCGGAAATGGAACTCCAGCCGATCCTGTTCGAAGAACTCGAACTCCCACCGACGCCCGATGGCCGGACCGACACCGAATCACTGCGTCAGCTGCGCGGACACCCCACGATTCCATTCGTAGAGCATTTGCTCGCCTACCGGGAGACGATGGGATTCCTGGGCGATCTGGGATAGCCCGGCACATCGCCCATCGGTGGATCAGGGCGAGATGTGCAGCCCCAACGTCGTGATCAACCGACGAACACGACGTTCGATATCGTCACCGACCAGTCGAACCTGCTCGACGGGCCGCCCGGCCAGGTCGGGAATCGGCCATTGCTCGAACCTGTGCCCCGCCTGGATGGGGTCGGTGTCGCCGCAGCCGAGGTCCACCACGACGTCCGCGACCCGGGCGAACTCTTCGCTCCACGGCTTGGGAAACTCGTCGCGGATGTCTATCCCCCGCTCGGCCATCACCCGCACCACTTCGGGATTGATCGCCGCACCCGGCGCGGACCCGCCCGACCAGGCCAACGCCCGGTCCCCGGCGAGATGAGCGAACAGTCCCCGAGCCATCTGCGACTGACCCGTGTTGTCCCGGCACAGGAAAAGCACCGCGGGGCCCACGCCGGCCCACCCGCGCTCCTTCGCCAAGGCGCGCAGGCGATCTCGCGCGAATCTCTCGACCCGCTCCGGAAGCCGATCCGGAGCGGCGACGTTCACCAGCAACTCCCGGCAGGAAGTAACCGTACGGTCGATGGTCTTTGCGCCGAGCGCGGCGAATTCGATCGCGAGGCGGCCCCGAATGGCATCGGTGGTCTCACCGTCCACCGTCGCGGACGAGTGCCCTGCCGTGCTGTGCATCATTGTCGACTCCTCCCCTGGTTACTCACGCCGCCGCTGTACGGAGCGAGTGATTTCAGCGCGAGATGGGCGGTACGAAATCCCATCTTCGACACACGCCGTGTCGAAAATAGCCAATTGTTCAGCGGCACAAGAAATTACAAAACACACCGAAGCTCGCAAATCGGAATTATCTTGTCCTTTCGCGGGCGCCGATCGATTCGCGATTGCTCATACCCGGCGTTCGGGCACCCAAACGCGCGGAGATCAAGTTCTCCGACTCGTAGTTCCTTCGGCCAGGTCTGAACCCGCGCGCCAATTTCTGAGTGAATCACAGTCCCGGCCCGGGGTACTGTCGCCATATGGAGCTCGTCGACCGCGCACTCGAACCACACGACCACGTGGTGAACGTCTACGACGGCGAGCAGGATCTCATCGAGGACGTCGGCTCCTTCCTGGCCGACGGACTGGCCGGCGACGCGGCGGTGGTGATCGTGGCGACACCACCCCATCGAGCCGCTCTCGCGCAACTGCTTCGCGAACGTGGAATCGACCTACCGGCCGCGACTGCCGCCGGCCGTGTGCTGTGTTTGGACGCCGCCGACACCCTGGCGCAACTGATCGTGAACGGCGTCCCGAACGAGGCGAAGTTTCGCGAGGTGATCGGCGAGAGAATCGGCGCACTGCGCGCCGGCGGGCGACCGGTGCTCGCCTTCGGAGAGATGGTGGCCCTGTTGTGGGCCGAGAATCGAGCCGCCGAAGCCGTTGCGCTCGAAGCGCTCTGGAACAGTCTCGCCGGCACCCATCGGTTCAGCCTCTACTGCGCCTACCCGAGTGAGATCCTCACCGGCTCCGGCGATCTCGCCCTCATACAACCGGTATGCGGTCAGCACTCACAGGTCATCGCCCCGCGCAGCTACGTGTCCGACGGATCCGGGGAGGAGGTGCCAGCACTGACGGAAGACACCGCGATCTACCTTCCGGTGCCGACCGCGGAGTCGGCCGCGCGCGGTTTCGTCACCGAACGGCTCCGGGCCTGGGGACGAACCGATCAGGTTCTCGACGATGCCGCCCTCGTGGTGTCCGAACTCGCGGCCAACGCTGTCGCCCACGCCCAGAGCGTATTTCGGGTCTCGCTCACCCGGTCCGATACCGAACTCAGGATCGCCGTGGAGGATCTGAGCGCGGAGCAGCCCCGGCTCGGCGTACGCGACCGCACGGTTGTCGGCGGCCGCGGAATGCTGCTCGTGGACGCGCTCAGCCACCGCTGGGGCGTCGAGCGGACCGGATCCGCCGGCAAAATCGTCTGGAGCGAAATCGCCGACCTTCCCGTGGTCGAGACAGGCAACGTCGCCCCGCGCTGCAGGATCTCGCCCGGGACTATCCGGTCCGGGTCATAGCCATCTCCTGGCCCTCGCTGGTGCGCAGGGTGAGGCTCGAAATCGATGCCTCGGCAGTGATATTGCGCATCCGTCCTTCCCCGATGAGCCGATCGACGAGTGTGTGCAGGCGTGGGGATCGTTGTTCGAGCGAGGTCATCTCCTCGGCGGTGACGCTCACGATGCCGTGATACTTACGCGGCATGTCGCTCAGTCCTTCGCGCTGCCAGCCCATGCGGGTGTCGCTGGCAAGGTGCCCGGCGACATCGGTGCACGCCCCGCCGGCGTCACACAGGCGCAGGGTGATTCGGTCTCCGGCGTAGTCGAAATCGCGGGTTTCCACGGTCCAGCCTTCGGCATCGCGGTAGCTGTAGTGGACTCCGGTGGGCGGGCTCATCGTCAGGTGGGAGGTGTCGCCGGGGCGGTTGTCCAGGGTGTCGGCCTGCTGCGGTTGGTCGGTGATGGTGAAAGCCCAGTCGGCGTTCGGGTCGATGGGCTTGTGCCAGAAGCCGGTACGGCCCCCATCATCACGGCCCTCCACGCGCAGTTCGCGTTCGTGCGAGCGGGCTCCGGTCTGGTGGATGCTGATGGTCGAGGTGATCTCGCCCGAGATCTTGGGTTGCGCGATCCAATCCGGTGCCGGGAGTTGGATATCGGCGTAGCGGTTGAACGGGGGACGCAACTGCGGGAACCGCGAGAACTCGTGCTCGAAGTTGTTCGGCGCGGAGTCGAACGCCGATTGATCCTCGTAGGAGTACGAGAAGAACAGGGTGTCCGCGCCCGAGATATCGAAATCCCACAGGCGCGTGAACATGTCGCCGTACTCGTTGATGACGAAGGTGGTCGAACCCGACGAGCTGAGATTGACCGCCCGAAATCGTCCGTTCAACGGGCCGGGGAGTTCGTAGCTGTAATCGTCGGCCAGTTCGCTGATCTCGGGATGCAGCGGGTCACTGGCGGGCAGCCACGGGTCCAGGATGGCGATCCGATTACCTTCGGGTGAGAGCACGTACACCGTGGTGACGCCCGCCCCGCCCACCGGGACCTCGTGTCCGGACGCGTCTGTCCAGCGTCCGTCGTGCCGGAACGGCAGCACCTGAACGTACCGCGGGTTCAACCAGGACAGGCTCCAGGCCTGCGAGCCCGGTCGCACCCGCGTCCCGGTGGGATCAAGCCAGATCGGCGCGCCGAATCGCTTTGTCCACCACCACAGTTCCGGTGTCCAGTCGGCCGATTCCAGGGTGTAGATCCAGCCTTCGGGCCCGGTGGCCATCAATCGGCTGCCGTCCACCGAGATACCGGTGATCTGTCCGCGCAGGCAGTTGGGCACCGGCGGAACGCGCCAGCCCGACTCCCCCGCGACGGCCTTGATGTACAGGTTGTTGTCCAACAGCGCGTACTGCCACACCTCGTTGAATCCGCCCTTGTCGGTGCGCAGTTCGATCCGATTGGGTAGCCGCGCGGCGACGTCCGGCGGGACCGGAGGCATCGTCAGCAGGCCGATACCCACGTCCGGGCTGTACAGCGGCAGCGGCCACGCACCGGCCCGCCCCGGCAAACTAAGTGCGGCACAACTGATCTCCTCGGGCAGGATGCCCGACCACGGCCACCATTCGTCCGCCGCCGCCGGACGCGCCGCAGCGACCGACGTCGCCATCAGCCCCGCCACGAGCACGCCGCCCCAACCCTTGCGCACCGGTTCCGTCTCCTTTGATCCACATGAAATCGGGGAAGAACACACCACCACGCCCGCTCCCGGGCGATGAGCGTGAGGCGCGACGAAAGCCGGCCACGAGCTTCAACGGTTCGCAGCGGTCAAGCGGGTAACAGTCGACACATCCTGGCTCACGCGACGTTGTGAACGTCCTATCGACACGCCGGGCGGTAATGCTGGTGGAGGATGCGGCCTCGGAACTGCACCCGCTGGGCGCAGGCGATGCAGATGCAGCACCTGCCCGGCCACCTGCTCCACGACAGCGAAGTGGCAGAGACGTTAGCCGACGTGGTGAGGGCCGGCCGAGCCGCTCAACAAATGAGAACAACGAACGGTTTCCTCGATCGATCCTCGGGTATCGCCTCCCCGACAGCGCCACGCCGTGTAACGCCGGACTCGCGCGGGGCCGTTGCGACTGGCTCCCGGAGTCCTGCGACATCACCCCACACCTGGTCGAAGGAGTGTTCGGATGTCCATTCCCATCGACACACCCGTCAAGATCACGAACAATGCCGGTGAGCGGCCGTGGGCGAAGAGCTTCCCCGCGGACCCGGCGGCGGACCCCTCCTGGATCACCCTCGACACCGAATTCGGGCAACTGTTCCAGCAGTGGCAGATCTGCGCGTTCGACGACGGCTACACCATCAAGAACGAAGCCTTGAGCTCCTTGGCGGCAGGGCAAGGAACCGACGACGTCGCGTGTCACAAAGAATTCAACCCGGCCACGGCCACATGGTCGATCGAACCGAGCGGTCACGGCCTGTATGTGATCAAATCGCCCTCCCAGGGCCTGTTCTGGACCGCCCACCGCTCGGAATCCGACCAGCCGTTGACGGTGTCGTTGCAGCCACACTCCGGCGGAGACGAGCAACAATGGGCGTTCGAGGTCGACCCGGCTTTGCAGTGACATATTCAAGCCCTGCGGTCCTGTGTCCAGGTCGCCGGTGGAGGCATTCCAGAGCCTCGATCCAATAGTTACCTTCACCGCAGAACGCCAGTTGATGCCGAGATTCCCGGACCCGCCATACAACACCAGCCCATGCCTCGACGTTTGTTCGCTTGATACCCGGGTAGTTGCCGGAATGTCGCTGGCTTTGCTGACGCGAAGCCGGACCGACAGCTCAAATCGCATTCTCTCCTTCCGAGTTACAGCCCGCGAACCGGCGGGCCAATCGAATTCGACGATCGAGGAGGAATCATGACCGGGTTGCTCGACGAGATCATCGGTAATTCCGTGTACGACCGAGGTGGCGACAAGATCGGCAAGGTGAAGCAGATCTACATCGACAACGTCTCGGGTGCGCCGACGTGGGCGGCGGTGTCCACCGGCTTCTTCCACGACGACTCCCTCGTTCCACTCGCCGGGGCGCGGCACCAGGCGGGTTCGGACCAGCTCCAGGTGCAGGTCGCCAAGGATGAGGTCAAGTCCGCACCGCATATCGCCATGGACCACGACATCACCGCCGACGAGGAGCAGCAACTGTTCGTGCACTACCACGTCGACCCGCAGCGGGCGGGATGGAACGCGTTCGCGGACCCGACAGGTCAGCAAGCGCGGTCGGACGAGCAACGACGTCCGCGCGTCAGCGACGAGGGCCTCGTGCGTTCCGAGGAGCACCTCGAGGTGAACAAGCAGCGCACCGAGACCGGCACGGCCAAGTTACGCAAGTACGTGGTCACGGAGGAGCAAACCATCACGGTGCCCACCACCCACGAAGAGGTGCACGTCGTACGGGAGCCGATCACAGACGCCGACGCGGTCTCGGCCGTGGATTTCGGCGAACAGGAGACCGAGGTGACCTTGCACGAGGACCGGGTCACGGTGACCACGGAGGCGGTGCCGGTCGAGCGGGTCCGCCTCGCGGTCGACGAGGTACAGGACAGCCAGACCGTGGAAGGCACCGTGCGCAAGGAACGGTTCGAGACCGAAGGAGTCGACGAGGACCCGAAGCGTAAGCGATAGATCATCGGCCGCAACGGTTCCGGGGTCAGGGAAGGCTCCGGAACCCGCGGCGTCTGCGGCGCGGGCGCTCGATACGACGTCGAGTGACTACCGATCAGGGCTCGTTGTCCGAAGCGGCTGGAAATGCTGGGGAAGGTCCTACGAGCGGGACCCGAACACGCTGTCGCTTCGTCGACGAGAACGTCGCGGACCAATACTGCCAGTCCGGCCAGGACCACGAGAATGCCGAATTCCTGCTCGGGCGTTGAGGTTTCCGTGACCGTCCCCGCCGTGCGTAGGCTGGGGCGGTCGAAAGGATGACCGATGTCCGTAAGTCCGCTCGCCGCCGCCGGGCCGTGGGATGAGGTAGCCGAGGGCTACGACGATGTCACCACCGAGGTCATGCTGCCGTTCGCGGCGCACGCGCTGGACATCGCGAATCCGGCGCCCGGCGCGCGGGTTGTCGACGTCGCCGCCGGACCCGGCACGCTGAGCATTCCCGCCGCCGGACGCGTGGCCGCGGTGCGGGCAATCGACTTCTCGCCCTCGATGATCGAGCGGCTACGCGTGCACGCGGCGGCGGCCGGGCACGGCAATATCGAGGCCGTGGTCGGCGACGGTCAGGCGCTGCCCTACGCCGACGCGGAATTCGACGCCGCCTTCTCCCTGTTCGGCCTCATGTTCTTCCCCGATCGCGCAAAAGGATTTGCCGAACTCGCGCGCGTGCTGCGCCCCGGCGGCATCGCGGTGGTGTCGAGCTGGGCTCCGGGTGATGAATCCTCGCTCATGACACTGCTTTTCGATGCGTTCCAGGCGGGCATCCCGGATTTTCCGCCGCTGCGGCGCAATCCGTCGAGTCTGGAGAACCCGGAGGTCTTCGCGGCCGAACTGCACGCCGCGGGCTTCGCCGAGGTGTCGGTCCAGGCGCATACGGCGGAGTTCACCTACGACAGCGCCGAGCAGCTCTGGCACAAGATGACCTACGGCAATGCCCCGCTGCGGCTCACGCGCGCGCGGACTCCGGCGGCGGTGTGGGCGGCGCAGGAGCGGACCATGATCGAGTATTTGGCCGAGCACTACCGGCCCGGTACGCCGCTGGCCACGACCGCCTGGCTGGGATCGGGACGCAAGCCGATGCGCTCGGAACCTGATGCCGCGAACACGCTGGGCTGACTGTAGATACCGCATCGAGCCAGAATGTCTTTACGACCTCCTGGACACATGTCTACAGTTGCGATGCGACCCAGACTTCTGCCGCATACGCCAGCGGACAAAGCCGCACGCGCAGAGCGCTTTCCACTGGAGCCGCAACGGGCGCGGTGGACTCCGGCCCGTCCGACTACCTCGAGGAATCCGTGCGTCTGATAGAGCTACGAACCGGCGTGACGGTGGGCGTCGACCGCACCGGATCGGGACCCCCGGTCCTGCTGCTGGGCGGCATGGGGATGCCCTCGATCGTGTGGGAACTCTCCGGGCTGACCACCGAACTCGTGGCGGCAGGCTTCGAAGTCATCACCCACACGGCGCGCGGCATCCCCCCGGCGTCCGCGCCACCGCCGCCGTACACGGTCTCCGATCTCGCGGCGGACGTAGCCGCGGTCCTGGACGAACTCGATCTGCTCAGCGACGTGATCGTCATCGGCTACTCGCTCGGAGCGTTCACCGCGCAGGCACTGCTCGCAGCCCGGCCGCACAACTTCCGGGCGGTGGTGTTCGTCGCCGGCTTGAATCCGTCACCACTGGTCGAGATCGCCGACGACATGGCGCTCGAGCTCATCGAGACGACCGGCACCCTTCCGGCCTCGGTGAGCACCTTCGAGCTGCTCATGACGACGCTGCCCAGCACGATGCTCCAGAACCCCGACGCGGTGCGGGACTGGCACGCCGTCCTCGCCGACGACACCATCCGTTGGACCGGGATCGATGGGCTCACAGGACAATTGACGGCCTCCCGCGATTGGACCAGCGACAGGGAGTCCCACCTCGATCAGCTCTCCCGGATCGATATCCCGTCGCTGTCCATCGCCTTCGAACACGACCTGTACTTCCCGCCTGAAACGGAACGGGATGCCGCACAACGTATCCCGGGCTGCAAGCACGTCCTGATCCCGCACGCCGCACACGGCGGGCTCAGCACCCACAGCGCGGAACCCGTCAGGCGGATCGTCGAGTTCTGCGCCGCCATCGAAAAGGAACCCGGCTCGAACTGATTCGCGCACTCCAGCAGTAGACCGGCGGCTTCACCCGAGGCGGCGGAACCCCGCCGCTTCTCACCACACTCGGCAGCAGGAAGCGCGGGGGTAGTCCGGTCGCGCGCGGCATGCGGGGTTCAGGCTGGAATCATGCCGCGCAATCGGCGCACTCCGTCGTGGCGTCGTTCGCCAGGCGGCTGCGGTGGTGGACCAGAAAACAGCTCGAGCAGGTGAACTCGTCGGGCCGTTTGGGGACCACGGGCACCGCCAGGACCTCGTCGGAGAGATCCGCGCCGGGCAGCTCGAACAGGTCCGCGATATCGGTCTCGTCGACATCGACCACCGCGGCCGCGGCTTCCTCACGGCGAGACTTCAGTTCATCGACCGAGTTCTGGGCTTCGCCCTCGATCTCGGTCCGTCGGGGCGCGTCGTAATCGGTTGCCATCGTTTCCCCTCATCGTGTCCGGACCGGCCCCGCTTCGCCGCGACCGCCGAAGCCGAGCCGGTACCCCCTTGAATCACCACACCGTATATACCCGGACATACGGGATTATTCGACCTTCCGCGCGGGCGTGTCCTATGGGATTTACCTGCCCCGGCTGGCTCGCTCCGCGAGGGCGCCGGTCCGACACATTTGCGGTCGTCGCAGACGTGCGTCGTGAGCGAACGATCAGGTGAAATACGCGACGGCCGCGGCCAGGACGCGGCAATCGGATCGGTGCCCGTGATGGATGCGGCGCAGTTGTTCGGCGCGACGCGGGGTCAGGGCCACAAGTTCTACGTTGCAGAGGATTTCGGCCAGCCGTCCGTCCGCGTGGACGAACATGTGACCCGACGTGGGGGTCATCGGTGACTCGGCAGGGCGGGCAGGTGGGCCGCTTCGAGTCTTTCGCGCTCGATCCGCGCCGCAATGCCGCTCACGGTCCAGCGCGCGTCCCTCGGCGCAGAGGGACGCGGATGCACCACGGCATCGGACAACAGCGCCCACACCGCCGCACCGCCGAGACCGAGGCCGATCAGGAATGTCCATATCGTTGTGATCATCACGCCCTCCGAACGTGTGGAATTCAGGACTTCTCATTGAGCGCAGGGCAGTCTGCGCCGCCCGGAGGACACCTCGTCGGTGAGGTCCTCATAGCCGACGGCCAACTCCGCCAACCGTTCCCACGCATCCCACAACTCCAGGTCGACGGTGCCGGCCAGTGCCGCGTGCGCGGACGCGCTGAATCTCGCCAGGCGATCGATCACCATCCCGAGAGTTTCGGTGTGCAGACGCGCACCGCCCGGGGCCGGCGGCAGTTGCCTGGCCACCCACAGATCGATGTCGCGCACCAGTCCGGCACGCAACCGATCGAGCTCCACGGGCACGAACTCCCCGCAACCCAGTAGCCGCCGATGGATCCCGGCCAGCTCGCCGACCCAGCGGAGTAGCGGATCATCCTGGGGCACATCGCCCCGGCATGCGGCGAGGACCAGACGCTTGGGGGGTAACGGGTCCATCGGGAATCACCTTTCATCAGGTGAAGACGGGATGCTGCGGGATTCCGGTCGAAGTGGCCGGATAGCGATGTGGCGCGATTCACACGGTACGCCTAGTTGTAACAACTACGCAATACGCGTGGAGATACTCCTACGCAGGCCCGCGTTGTTGTACGGTATTGGCGCCTGACCAGGAGGAAGGAGCGAGATGACTGAAGCGTCGCCCACGGTCGCCAACTGGGAGTTGATGCTGAGAATCCGCACTCGGGCCGATGAGCGCGGCGTGAAGACCAGCCTGATCGCGAAGACCCTCGATGTGAGTCAGCAGTACTGGTCCGCGCTCACCCGGGGAAAGGGCACGCTCGCCGAAGACAAGCTCAAGATCCTGTTCAACCTGCTCGAAGTCGATCGGGACGAGCAGGCCGAGCTACTTACCCTTCGCGATATCGCGAAGGGGCGCAGTCCTTTTGCCGAGTACTCGGCACTGTTCAACGAACATTTGATGCGGTTCTACGGCCTGGAAGCCGGCGCGCAAAGCATCCGAAGCTTCGAGAACGGCGTCATCCCCGGTCTACTCCAAACCGAGGACTACATCCGCGTTCTCATGAAGGCCAGGGTGACAACCGGCCGCCCGACGGAGGTCGAGCAGCGAGTCAATGCGCGCCTGCGGCGGCAGCGACGGCTCGATGGTCCCGATGCTCTGCAGCTCTCAGTGGTGATGGGCGAAGCCGCGCTGATGTACCAGGTCGGAAGTGCCGACGTGCAACGCCGACAGTTGCGGCACGTCATCGCGCTCGCCGAGAAGCATCCCGATACGTTGGACATACGCGTGATTCCCTTTTCGGCGGGCGGCGCGATCGCGAGTCTCAACTCCGCGACATTCCACCTGCTCGACTTCCAGAGCTCGAGGCTCCCCACCATCGGCTGGGTGGAGTCCGCCGCCTATGGCGAGATCGCCGAAGATCCCAAGCGCGTCACCGCCCTCGACTACCTCTTCAACCAGATCCACGCGATCGCGCTCGACCCGAAGCGGTCCCTCGACGTAATCAATCGAGTGGCGGGCAATGGGTAGGGTAAAACCGTGCGCACCAACTTCTTCAAGTCCACATTCAGCGGCGGAGACCAGACCTGCGTAGAGGTCGCTCACCACAGCGACGCCGTGCGCATTCGCGACAGCAAGTACACCGGACCCGCCGGCGATCAGCCGATCGTGTCGATTCCGCCCGCGCTGTGGCCCGACCTGCTCGGGCTTGTACTGAGTGGCGAATCCGGGGTGGTGGGCAGCGCGCGGATCACCGTGAGTGTCGAGGGCAGCGCCGTAATCGCGTGCCCCGGAACCATTTTGGCGTACGAGGCCGACGAATGGGATGCCTTCACGAAGGGCGTAGCGGACGGCCAATTCGATCGCTGATGACGCAACCCGCGTCGGCGGCTAGCTTGGTCGGCCGCTACCAGACCGCCCCGAGGTTCCGTTCACCCACTGGCTGGAAACGGCGACAACTCACAGCGAATGAACCGTCGAGCTTGCCTTTCAACCAGCCGCATATTTGCCGAAAGCCTCGATGCTGTCGGGCACGAAGGGCCACTGCCGCATCGCTTCCCGCAGATCAGCCTCCGAAAGCCAGCCATACCAACCGATCTCCGTCGGATCCGGAGCAACCTCCCGATCGATGACAGCCTCATGAACACCCAGCCAATACGGTGCGATCGTCCCCTGGCACAGGAACTTGAGGACGAACCGCGCCCGGCCCACGACCCGGAGTTCCTCGATCAACTCGCGGCTGGCTGCTTCCTCATATGACTCACCGACAGCCACCGCGCCGCCTATCAACCAGTTGTAATAGCCAGGGAACCGCGCACTGCCCTCGGGGCGCCGATGCACGAACACTCGCCCCTCACCATCACGGCACACCACGGTCGCGACCCGATGCAACCATCTGGCCCGAATGGCCATGTCCCGGTCGACGACACCGAGAACTCGGTCATGCTCATCGACACGTTCCACCAATTCGCTCATGTACCCCACGATGCCGCACGCCCAATGCCAGAGGGGGCTGTGGGATCTCGCCCAGGCTGCAGAGGAACGCAACCGGGAGCTGTACAGCTGCGGCGTGGCGTTGCGCCAGAGACTGCACGAAGCGATGCGGGCCGAGCTTCAACGCGGCCGGTAAGACGCGGTCACCCGCCTGAGCGGTCATCGATGCTGGCACACCTGGTCCGTTGACTGTTCAACCCCAACGGTCGGAATACACCTGCGGCAACTGATCAGTGGGCGCGTCGACGCCCGCCCGGATGTGGGCCAAGAATTCGTCGAGAGTGTCGTAGCGGTCCAGGATCTCGATCAGTAACCGGCCCGCGCCGGTGGTGTTCACTGCCGTCATCGCGCAAACCCCCAAGGTGGGTGGACAGCCCCGATATCCGCAGATCTGACGGGGCATACGTGAAATGCTGGACATGCCGTCGACGGACGCGAGGGTCGAGCGTTCTGCCTGTTCTGTCCTCGCGCCCGCCGACAGGGTTAACCGCGGGGGCCGGTTGCAGGCCGGCCTCCCCGGGACCACCATTGGGCGGGGCGACCCGGGAATACCTGCCGACCATCGCACGCCCGGCGGTAGCCGTTCGCCCGGCGAATCCGCCGTGTGAGGGTTCGATGATCATGTGGCACCCGCGCACAGGCTAGAACGAACTCCCCCGTCAACGCCGGGAAATCGGTGCTGTTCGGCACGCGATGTCAGTGTGTCCGATCCCGCGCGTGTCAGGTGACTGGAAAGTAGCCTTCGCGCACCCGACCTCAGACCCAGACTGGTGTCGCGATTGGTTAGCCGACCGCCTGCGCGAACCATCGGCGAATTGCGCTGCGGTGGTGAGCATTTTGGCATCCACGGCGGTCGGTGGCGTATCTGCCCGGGCGTGACTCGTCCGGCGGGGTCGATGGCTTCGATGGTGGCGAGCGTGTGGTGTAGATCCGTGGCCCTGTGAGCGGCCCGGGACACGGAACAGCACCCGGATGCATGCCCCATCCGGGTGCTGTCGTCGATCATGCTGCCGGGCCGAACCATTCGGCTGCGCGGCGGTCGCTAGCGCGGCGCGGTCACCTCGGCCGGGAAGTCCTGATCCGGGGTGATGGTCCGGCCGTCCGAGCCCAGCGTGAGGGTGATGACCGTCGGTCCGCCGGACGGACAGCAGTTGGCGTCGTCGCCGGTGAGCCAGCGGTACTGCACCTGGACGGTGCGATCGCCGGAGCCGACCACCGAGGTGTACGAGGTCGCCTTCTTGGTGGCGGTCCCCAGGTAGCCGTCGTGGTTGAACAGCAGAACGTGCCACGGCGAGCTGGCGGTCCCGCGCGGTGTTCCGGCCAACGCCCACAGCAGATCCGGGCACTCACCGAGCGCGGCATCGGTACCGCTCTCCACGGTGTAGTTCTCGCCGCCGACTCCCGGCCCGAGCTTCTGCAGCGCGGCATTGACCACCCCGGAGTTCACATCCAGGCACAGGCCGTGCCCGGCGGTGGCGGGCGCCTTGTTCCCGGCGGGGGAAGTGGTACCCGGTTCGGACCCACCGCCCCCCGACCCGGAACCGCCGGGTGCGGACCCACCGGGTTGGGTGGCCACGGTCGAGCCCGGCGCGGACGGCTGCGGCTGGCTCGTCACATCGTCCTGACAGGCGGTGGTCAGGGCGAGTGCGGCCACGGCCGCGACAATGCCGACGATTCTCTTCATGGGAACCAGCGTAGAAACGATTCCGGCACAACGGTATCGGGCATCCGACCCGAATTGTCGGGGCGCGGGCACGTGTTAACGGAAGTTGAGTTGGGCGCTATCGCGCGATCGGTCCCCACTCCATGGTCGCTACGAGCGACCACCCCCCGAGAGGCGCTCGTCGCAACGACTCGCCATCTGCGCCACGCGTGCGGTCGGCATAGCCGGCCATCAAACCCCCTGTGAAACAACGAAACAACACGATCACCGCAGGCTTTGGAGTGCAAGCCCCGCTCGATCACGGCAATCTACTCGGGCACGGGGCGCTCACGCGTATCCGATGCGCGGTGAAGGTCGACGGCCAGCGGGGTGCCGCCCTCGAACCAGGCGCTATGCAGTTCGCGGATCTTGGCAGCGGTGGGCATGCCACGGCGGTGAAACAGATTCTCCGCATAGTCGAAGGGGCGCACCCGCGTGCACAGCGCAGCGGCAGCGGCGGCGCGTTCGTCCGGGGTCCGCAGGTCGCGAACGGCGCCGGTGTAGGTACCGCTGCGCAGGCGCAGGGTGACCGAGGGGTGTGCGCGAATGTTCTTGAGCCACAACGCGTGCTCGCCACGGATCGAGACCAGATACGCCTGGTCCCCGAGCTGGGCGGCCTTGACGTAGGTGGTGCGCGCCCTCCCCGTGACACGGCCGGTGGTGGTCAGCACACCGACCCCGTGCGGAAGCCGGATCGCGAACCACACGGTGTGCAGGACCCGCAGTGGGCGGGTAATACGGCGAATCTGCCGCAACGTCGGTCGGGCGTCACGGCGGCGGACTCGTTCAGGGACATAGTCGCCGTCGCGGTAACGCAGCTCGTGCGGGACGGGCACGGGCGACTCGCTCATCGTGTACCCCCTGCTGTGTGGACACGCCTGGCGACCATGACAATACGCGCTGCCCGACTGCGGCAATTTTCCCCTGTTCGCGGCCTGGACCGGGAGTGCATTTCCTGTTCCGAGAAAGGCGAAGTTCGGATCTTGGGTGTAACCCAGCCACTGGACACCCTGGCGCTCGTTCACAAGGCGATGCCAAGAGATCGTTAACGCCGCACCCGCACCCTGGTCACAACACACGACCAGAGGAGAACACGATGAAGGCACTCACCAGCACCGCACTGATCGCCGGCGCTGTCGCGACGGTCATCGGGCTGGCCGGGCCCGCGGCCGCGTCTGCGACACCGATCGTGAACACCTCGTGCCCGCGCAGCGAAGCGATGCACCAGACCTACGACGTACGCACCGGCAAACCCGTCATCTGCGTGAACACCGGTGCCACCGGATACAAGTGGGTAGCCGACGCCACCCGCTGACGCTAGGACCGAGCCGAAAACCGCGGTGCGCCGGAGAAATGCGAAATGGGCTGTCAGGGTCCGGCTCACCTCTGCGGCTGGACGACACGCGGGAAACGAATCACCCGCTCGCCGTAGACCGAAACCGTCCACCGAATCGAAACCCGCAGGGGCGCAGTCGGGCCCGCTTGCTCGCCGGCAGCAGGCACGCCGACGGTTCCGCGCCCCGCGCGGCGACCACACCGGGCGGCTGCAACCTCTGAGGGTTCCCGATACGCCCGGCCGCTACACCTCGGGCCGGGTTGAGGCGTCGGCAGCTGGTTGTTCGGTGTGGCGCGCGCACCGTCGCGGTGGTGGTTTCTACCCTCTAAGTGGGCCGTGCCTGCAACGCGGTCCCGGTTATATGCCTGCCCGGGTCGCACATCCGGTGATCCGGGCGGGCCCACCGGGGCGACTGCCGCACTCACCTGATCACACGCTCGCGCGGGCACGGCGGCGCATCAGCTTCGCGCGGCTACGCCGCAACGTCTATTAGGCAACGATCGAGTTATCGCGCTGGTGTGCGGAGGGGCGATGGGTGTGCGATGGAGGTATCGGCGCAGCGAGGAAGCCCTTCCCGGTGTCCGAGCCGATACGAGGGTCACGCCCCCTGTGCGCCTGTCCGAAGACCTGGGGTGGGGCCCTCGTCCACGCGTATGAACAATTTCCGGGCTCGGCATTCTGGGCAAGGGAGCCCGCAGGCGCTGCCCGGCTCGGAACTCCGCTCGGCGTCCCACGGTGCGCGCGGCCCGCGCCGCGCGGCATCCCGCCCGGCCTCCGGGAGAAGAACTGGGCGGGACACGTTCCACAGAAGGCCGCCCCAGACAGCGGCCTGCAGCGATCTTAGAGACGACACCCCCTCCAGCACCGTTGCCACGCAGGCACGTCGCCCGCGTTCGCGGCCCTGAGGATCGCTGAAACGGACATTCGGAACTGTTTCGCGCGCAGGGTGTTTGAACTGCGATCGCAGGGATATCCCGCTCCCGGTCTCGCTGCCGGGAGGCCGATCCTTCGCGGTAGCGGGTTCCTGCCGGGTTCTGGCCTGTAACAGGACCGGGCGCACCCGCACCGTGCCGGCGGTCCCCCGCGAGCTGCCGGAGGCCGCCGGCACGGTCCGGGCCGCAAGGCCGTGGCGTGGTCGCGGTCCGGATCACACCCCGCTCTCGGAATCACTTCGGAGACCGGCCTGTTGAATGGGGTGTCGGCGTTCGGACAGCCCCGGGCCCCACCCCATCGTCGCTACGAGCGACCACCCGCCGAGACGCGCTTGTCGAACGCCGACACCCCGAACAGCCACGATGTCCCGGAACCGATCGGTTCCGGGACATCGTGCTTCGGCCCGCCTTCGTGGACGGGATTCAGGTGGTGGTGCCCTCGTCGCCCCGGCGGCGTTCGCCTGCACCGAGGCGATGCCCTTCTTGGCCGAATCCTTGCTCGCGTACCCCTGGGGTTGGGCGGTGATCTGCCCGTTGGCGGCCTCGAGCCGCCACCGGAACTCGCCTGCCACATCGGTGAAAGCTGGCCTCGGTCATGGCCTGGACCGTCCGCGCCTTGGCGAGACCCCGCGGACGTGGAAGCCTGACGCTCGCCCCAATCGTCTAGGTTTGCCGCCATGGATGAGCAACGCCGGTTGAGCGAACACGCCTTGCTGGCATCCCGCGCGTATGAGGCGGCGGAGTACGCGCTGCGGACGGCGGAGCGCACGTTCGCAGCGGCGGTTGGCGCGGCATGGCCAGACCTGGATCCGGATCATGTGATTGCGGTGTGGAACGAGCTGCGGAGGGCGGCGCAGCACACGAATGTTGGGCAGGCCGCATTCCTCGCGGGGTTGGATCGGCGGGTGACCGCGGACCAGGCGGGGGAGGTGTTGCGGGCAGTGTGGGCAGCGTTTCCGGGCTACACGTTTCACGACGCGCAGCGCTCGCCGGGTGTTGCCGTAGACACGAGGCATCCCGGGACCTGGTTGTTGCACTGGGCGGATGGCCCGGATGGGTGGGCCGCATCGTTTATTGATCGCGGGCAGCCGATGCCGGGTGTGACCGTGCGGGCGACGCGAGACGGTCTGCTGATCTCTCCCGAGTAGTGGAGAAAACCTCTGCACCGGACTGTCCGGGTGGCCGAGGGTGAGCGAAAGTGCCTCATGCGGGTTGTATGCGAATTCCACGGCGATGTCGGCTGGGCGTCAGTGCCGTGTGTAGAGCAATGTGCGCGGACCCGGTTGGTAGCCGATGGCCCGGTATAGGCGTGCGGGTGCCGGATAGGCGCGGTCGCCGCGGGGCAGGATCACCGCGTGAGTAGCGCCGAGGGACCGGAATGCATGCAGCAGAGCGATATTGACCGCCTTGGCCAGGCCCTTGCCGCGGAATGCGGGAGAGCAGGAGACCGGCTCGACCAGCCCGACCCGGTTGACCTCGTCGTACCAGCCGAGCGCCGACGCCACCCACCGGCCGTCGGGCGCGACGACGACCAGGTCTGTCTGCTCACGGTAGGGGTAGGTGGCCATGATGTTTCGATAGCTGTCGGTGGTGACCCGGGACCCGAAGTCCGACCATCCGGCACGGTGGACCGCGGCCCGCTGCTCGGCGTTGTCAGTGGCGATAGTGGTGATCGCGAACCCGCCCGGCAGTCGCGGCTCCGGTAGCTCGACCAGGTCGTGGACGTGACGGCGGAAGAACGGCCCGTTCTCGAGCGGGGTGTAGCCGCGGCGGGACAATGCCGCGCGTTCGTGGCGGTCGGTCTCCATCACCAGGCACGACAGCATGGAACCCGCCGCGGCGATCTCGAACCAGTCGAGCAGTTGCGGCAGCAGCTCGGTGGCGGCCGGGTCGACGAGCATCTCGAGGTGACCAGGTAATTCGATCCAAGCCCAGGCGACGATTACGCCGCCCTCCTCCCACAACGACATGCGGAATGCCTGTTGCGCACCGGGAATCGAATGCCAGCCCCAGGCGATGTCGCCGATGTGGAACCGGCGCTCGGGTGACCAGACACGCTGCACCAACGATTGCGGACGAACGAGGTGCCGGGCCCCGTCGAGATCACGTCGTATGGCCATGGAGTCCTTCTGCTCGTACCGGTGGTCATATCCTCGAGGCGAGTCCCGGCGCCGGGCAAGCACTTTTCAACTCCGGTCGATTCGTGAGGGTTGGTCGAAATGGCCGAGCAGATAGGTGAACCCGATCAGGTCCTCACCCAGGCGACCCGAGGTGAACGGTGCCTCAGCGAAGGTGTCCAGGCTGGTGCGGGCGGTTCGGTCGGCGGCCAGCCAGTCGCGTAGCAACTGCAGCAGTGCACCGGGTTCAGCCGTCTACTGGCTGTCGGTGCCGATACGGGCGGTGCGGGCGCACAACGAGTCCGGGCATCGCCGCGGGGGCGGGGGGGGGGGTGTGGCCCCCCCCCCAGCGGGGGTATTACAGGCCCCGGGGGCGCGCGAGGGCGGGGGCCC
>NZ_JBSHMS010000041.1:0-58295 GCF_053645575.1 Nocardia sp. NPDC055321 | reverse complement strand
TTTTTTGCTTGTTGGTTGGGCTGGTTTTGTTTTTAACGAAACTTCGGGGGCGTGGTGTGGGGGGCCCCCCCCCGGCCGGGGGGCCCGCCACGACATGGCCACAACCCTCCGCGCGGGTGCGACGTGTCGATCACACCCGATCGCGGGGTGTGCTGCCAGACCCCGGTTCCGGGGTATTGCCCCAAATGCCTTGCCGCACTTAGGTTCCCCATCGGTGGGGTGTGTGAGGTCCGGGTGTCGGGCGGCGCCGGCGGGTGCGGCCGGGAGCCCGGGGACCTCGCGCGCCGGTCCGGCCGGCGCCGGACGACCGCCGCGCGGGCGTGCGGGAGATGCGGCGGCCCGACCCGCACGGTGTCTCCCGCACGCCCGGTGCGGGGCGGGCCGACGGGCCTGGGCGGGTGGACATCTCGCACCGGGAGCGCGAATGCCGTGCAGTCGTGGTGTCTTCCGCGAGGTGCCGGTCCGGTGGCGATGTCGCCGAAGCGGACACGGGCGGCGCGTGCAGGACTTACTGTCTGAGAAAGTCGGCGGTGAGTGATCGGAAAAGTGTTATGAGCGAGGCGAATACGTCCTGTGCGGCCTTCCAGCTGACCGCGGCGATCGATCCGGGAGCGGTGGCGGTGCGCTCGATCGGCGGCGCGCAGTCCCTGACCTGGGGTGAGTACGCGGCGCAGGTGCGGGCGGTGGCCGGTGGGCTGGCGGCGCTGGGGATCGGGCGCGGGGACACCGTGGCGTTGATGATGTCCAACCGGGTGGAGTTCTATCCCCTCGAGGTGGGCGCCCAGCACGCGGGCGCGACCTCGTTCTCGGTGTACAACACGCTCTCGCCCGAACAGCTCGGGCACGTGTTCGCCAACGCCGGGAACCGGATCGTGTGCTGCGAGGCCGAATTCGTGGACCGTATCCGCGCCGCGGGCGTGCCGATCGAGACGATCGTGTGCGTGGACCGGGCGGTGCCCGGGACGCTGTCGGTGGCCCAGCTGACCTCGCTGGCGCGCTCGGACTTCGATTTCGAGGCCACCTGGGGTGCGGTGGATCCGCAGGACATCGTGACCCTGTGCTACACCTCGGGCACCACCGGTCATCCCAAGGGCGTGGAGATCACGCACGCGGCGTTGGCGTTCGAATGCCGCGCCTACGCCTCGGTCATGCCGATCGAGTTCGGTGACCGGATCACCTCCTATCTGCCGACCGCGCACATGGCCGACCGGGTGACCGCGCTGTATCTGCAGGAGTTCTTCGGCACCGAGATCACCGTGGTGCCCGATCGCACGCAGTTGCCCGCCGCGCTGGCCTATGTGCGGCCCACCATCTGGGGCGCGGTGCCGCGGGTGTGGGAAAAGCTCAAGGCGGGAGTGGAATTCGCGGTCGCCGCCGAAACCGATCCCGCGCGCAAGGCCGCGATGACCTGGGCGCTCGAGGTCGCCGGGCGCAAGGCCGAAGCGCACCTGGCGGGGGCGGAGCCGGACGCGGCCCACGCCGCGGAGTGGGCGCGCGCCGATGAGCTGGTGCTGTCGCGGTTGCGGGAGCGGCTCGGCCTGGATCGGCTGCGCTGGGCGCTGTCGGGGGCGGCGCCGATTCCGCCGCAGACCCTGGGGTTCTTCTTCGGGCTCGGCATCCCGATCTCGGAGGTGTGGGGCATGTCCGAGCTCACCTGCGTGGCCAGTGTCAGCCCACCGCAGCTCGCGCGCCTGGGCACCGTGGGCACCCTGTTGCCCGGGCTCGAGTCGCGGATCGCGCCGGACGGGGAGTTCCTGGTGCGCGGGCCGCTGCTGATGCGGGCCTATCGCAAGGAGCCCGGCAAGACCGCCGAGGCGGTCGACGCGGACGGGTGGCTGCACACCGGCGACATCATCACCGAGGACGCCGACGGGTATCTGCGGGTGGTCGACCGCAAGAAGGAATTGATCATCAACGCCGCGGGCAAGAACATGTCCCCGGCCACGATCGAGAACACCCTCAAGGCCAGTACCCCGCTGATCGGGGCGCTGGCCACGATCGGGGACGCGCGCGCCTACAACACCGCGCTGGTGGTGCTGGACGCCGAATCCGCGCAACCCTATGCCGCGCACCATGATCTGCCCGATGCCTCGGCGGCCGCGCTCGCGGTGGACAAGGGAGTGATCGAGCAGATCGCGGCCGGGATCGCCGCGGGCAACGCGCGCCTGTCACGGGTGGAGCAGGTCAAGCGGTTCACGATCCTGCCGGTGTTCTGGGAGCCGGGCGGGGACGAGATCACCCTGACGATGAAGTTGCGGCGCGGCCCGATCGCGGACAAGTACGCCGGTGCGATCGAGCGCATGTACTCCCCCGTGCTGTCCGAGGGCGTGCACGAGCCGGGCGCCGTGCCTGGGGTCTAGCGAGATCCACCTCACACCCATAACAGAGCACTTGCTCTGTTATGGTTCGTGGCATGCCCCGCCCCCGCACCTACGACCCCGACACCGTCCTGGACGCCGCCGAAACCCTGGTCGCGGCCACCGGACCCGCCGCGGTCACCATCCGCGCGGTCGCCGCGGCCACGGGCATGTCCAACGGCGCGCTCTACCACACGTTCTCCTCCCGCGCCGAGCTGTGCGCGCGCACCTGGATCCGGGCGGCCGAACGCTTCCTGAGCGTGCAACGCGAACTCGTGGACGCACACCGCGGCGACGACACCGACGCGGTCGTGGCCGCCGCCGACGCCCCCGCGGTCTTCGCCGAACGATTCCCCGCCTCCTCCCGGCTGCTGCTCACCCTGCGTCGCGACGACCTGCTCACCGACCCACTGCCCGACCACCTCACCGCCGAACTCACCGCACTGGACCGCCGGCTCATCGAGTTGATGAAGGAGCTCGCGCACGCGCTGTGGGGGCGCCGGGACGCGCGCGCGGTGGACACCCTGACCATCTGCCTGGTCGACCTGCCGACCGCGATCCTGCTCGACCGCGACCGGCTCGCCGACCCCGTCGCGCGCACCCAGCTACGGGCCGCGGTGCGCGCGGTCCTGGCCGTGGGACCCGCACCCCGAACACCCCGCTGAACCCCGCACACCGATCGAAGGACACGCCATGAGCCCGACCCTCACCCACCACGACAAGATCGCCGTCCTGGACCTCGGCGACGGGGAGAACCGCTTCACCCCCGACTGGCTCACCGCCGTCGAGACCGCCCTGGACACCGTCGTGAGCGAGGGCGCGCACGCGCTGATCACCACCGCGAGCGGCAAGTTCTACTCCAACGGCCTGGACCTGGACTGGCTCGCGGCCAACGGCGACCGTGCCCAGTGGTACGTAGCCCGCGTCCACGCGCTGTTCGCCCGCGTGCTCGCCTTCCCCCTGCCCACCGCCGCGGCCCTGCCCGGGCACGCCTTCGGCGCCGGCGCGATGCTCGCCATCGCCCACGACTACCGCGTCATGCGCGCGGACCGCGGCTTCTTCTGCTTCCCCGAAGCCGACATCCGCATCCCCTTCACCAAGGGCATGGCCGCGCTCATCCAAGCCAAACTCACCCCCCGCGCGGCCATCGCCTCGATGACCACCGCCCACCGCTTCCCCGCCCCCCAGGCCCTGACCCTGGACATCGTCGACGCCGTCGCCGACCTCGACGCCCTCACCCCCACCGCCCTGGACCTGCTCACCCCCCTGGGCGCCAAGGACCAGGGCACCCTGACCGCGATCAAGAGCGTCATGTTCGCCGACGCCCTCACCGCCCTGGCCCTGCCCTGACCTAACCCGGGCACCGAACCCCCTAGTGCGGCACGCGAAGTCACCGCCCGCCGCACGCGGGGAAGCAGCCGGGGCGCGCAATCCGGGCGAATCCTCCAGCGAGGACGATGAATCCACCTCCCGGTAACCACTTTTCCCCGCCACCGGCCCTCCCTGTCCCGTGGCGTGGCCCCGCTCGAGCCCTACGAGGCTGCCACCGGCGACCCGCTAATTCGGCACCACCTGCTCGATCAGCACCGCCCCCATCCCGAACCCCGCCCCGATCACCACCATCCCCAGCACCGGCCAGAACCACACCACCCGCTCGCGCACCGTCCCCACGATCACCATCACCAACGCCCCGAACACCCCCACCACGGCCCCGCCCCACGACACACCCATGGCCCACCCGATGAGCTCGGGCCGGCACTCGATCGCCCGAAACTCGCAGTCCGCGTCCGCGATCGAGAAAAAGACCGTGATCACCCCGGTCCCCGCCGCCAGCACACCCGCCACCGCCAGCAAACACCACCCCGCCACCAGATCCCACACCCGCCGCGCCCCCACCCGGTCCGAAACCGTTCCCGCCGTACCCGATTCATCGCTCATGCCTGCGATCCTGCCCACCCTCGGCCCGCCCGCCCACCGCGAAACTACTCGAGTGCCCCACACCGGAGCAGGACACTCGTTGTGGCCCGTGCGCCCGCTCGTCCATGTGCCCGGCAGCCGCACTCCGTGGGAACAGCGGCCCGAATCTCGGTCCGATCACTGTGTCCGAGAACAACTTTCGCGTGACGAGAACAGGCCCGTCGTGCCATGCCCGTCGACCACTGCGGCATCGACGGGGATTCTGCGGGCATCGGCCCAACTCGGCCGGGTGTCGCCTGGCCAATGGGCGCGGTGACTCCATCCGCGGGCCGGTCACCGCGATGAATGAGGAGAACCGCCCGACACGAGATCGACGGCTTTCGCCGCTCGAGCGAGACATCAGGGCTGCGTGTGCGCATGCTGCTGCGGCGTCCGGGGCAGCATGCCGCCACGTATCGGTCCGTTCGATCCGGTTCCGCACCAGCAGAGTGCGCGACCCGGGATCGTCGGAACCGTTGTCGTGCGCACCTTCCCGGTGAGCCCGGCCGCTCTCTCGCCTCGATCTCGCCCACCCGAGCAGTCACGGGCCGTGCGTAGAGGTTGTCGGCGGCCGATGGTTCCCCGCGCCGGGGACACCGCTCGCGGCCAGGCTTGTTGCTTTCCTCGGTGAGGATGCCGATCGGGCGGCGCGGGCGCGTGACGGTCGCGGTGGGAGGGTCGCGCTCATCTGGCGTTTTTCCGCGGTCCTGCGCCGACAGCCTGCGAACCGGCCCGAGTACGTGAGCCGGCGCGAGCGTCGGGTTCCGGTGCGGCCGGAAGTTCCAGCGCGCTCAGGGCTATCGCCCGGGTGAATGGGCTTTCAGGTGCGGTAGCAGGTGGGCGGCCACCTCGGCGGGTCGCTCCGCCTGCAGGAAGTGGCCGCAGTCCGGGAGCTGGACCAGGTCGGCGCCGGCGTGGGCGCTCAGGACCCGGACCAGGCCCGGGGACAGGCAGCCGTCGCGCAGGCCCGACAGCACCAGGGTCGGGAGCGGGGCGGGGGCGGCCATCAGGCGGCGGTGGAACGCGCGGGTGGGGGCGCGGTGGAACCGGAACAGGGAGCGGTAGTAGCGGGTGGTCGCGTAGGCCAGGGCGGGATCGGTGAAAACCCGTGCGGTGGGGGCGAACTCGGCGTCGGTGAACGACCAGCCCGGGGACCAGCGCCGCCACAGGCGGCGCACCAGGGCGGCGTCGGCGCGGGTGAGCAGGCGCGGGGACACACCCGACTGCATGAGGGCGATGTAGGCGGACATGCGGGTTTGGGCGGGCAGATAGCGGGCGATGGCGGGGGCGAACCCGCCGCCGAACGGCGGGATCGCCAGCAGTGTCACCGAGAGCCAGTGCGCGGGTTCACCTTTGGCCAGCATCAAGGTCGCGAACGCGCCCCAGTCGTGCCCGACCAGATGGGTGGGCGGATCCCCGAGGGCGTGCCGCCACGCGGCGATGTCCTCGGCCACCGCGAGCAGGTCGTAGCGGGCGCGGCGTGAGGCCGAGCCGGGGGTGTAGCCGCGCAACCACGGCGCCAGGACCTGATATCCGGCCTCGAGCAGGTGCGGGATGAGCCCGTCCCAGGTGTGCGGGGTGTCGGGGAACCCGTGCAACAGCACCACCAGCGGCGCCTCGGCGGGACCGGCGTGGCGGGCGGTCAGCGCCAGGCCGTCACGGTGCAGTTTGAGGGTGGATTCCCCGGGGATCGCGGAGCTCATCGACAATCGTTCTTCCTACTCGGGCGCGTACCGGCCTGCGCGGGGCGATACGCGACACCGAGAGTGTGCACCACATCGCCTGCCGCGTCGGCGGTTTCGAGGCCGGCGTACCTCTCAGCGGCCGCGCCACACCGGCGGGCGCTTCTCCACGAACGCGCGCATCCCCTCACCCGCGTCCTCCGAGGACAGTGCCGCCGCGGCCATCCGCCCCTGTTCGGCGAACGCCTCCTCGACCGACCAGTCCGGGCTCTGGTCGATGATCTGCTTGCCCGCGTCGATGCTCAACGGCGCGTTCACCGCCACCCGCTCGGCCAGCGCCAGGGCCGCCTCGAGCGCCTGACCGGGTTCGGCGACCTGATTGATCAACCCGAGGTCGGCCGCGCGCGCGGCGGTGATCGGATCACCGGTCAGGGTCAGCTCCATCGCGATCGCGCGCGGCAGGCGCTGGGCCAGGCGCAGCACCCCGCCCCCGACCGCGACCAGACCGCGTTTGACCTCCGGGATCCCGAACACCGAATCCGCGGCCGCCACGATCAGATCCGCGGTCAGCGCCAACTCACAGCCCCCGGCCAAAGCCGGGCCCTCCACCGCGGCGATCAACGGTTTGCGCGGGGGATGCGCGACCAGGCCCAGGATGCCGCGCTTCTCGGTGATCGGCACCTCCCCGCGCGCGGCCGCCTTGAGATCCATCCCCGCGCTGAAATAGCCGCCCGCACCGGTCAGGATGGCGATGCGGGACCCGGGATCGGCCTCGTAGGCGTCGATGGCGCGTTCGATCCCGCGCGCGGTGGCCAGGTCGATGGCGTTGCGCGCGTGCGGGCGATTGATCGTGATGATCATGATGTGGCCGCGGCGTTCGATCAGCACCGGCGCCGGCGGCGGCGCGGGCAGCGCGACCCGCTCGGTGCCCTCCGCGCGCAGGGCCTCGCCCTCGACGGTGACCGGCAGACCCAGCCAATCCGAGTCGGCCAGCGCGGTCACGGTGCCGGAATCGTTGGTGCGCAACAGGATTCGCTCACCGGCCGCGGTCAGCAGGCTCACGATCGCCGCCTCGGGCTCCCCGTCGCGGTCATAGGGCAGGGTGTAGGCCTCCACCACCGCGGGACCCTGGTAGCCGGTGCGGGCGCGGCGCGTGGGCGGATGCTCGATCACCGGGGTCAGATGCTCGTAGGCGCGCGCGGGCGGGGTCGCCGAATACACCCCGAGCGCGTGTTTGGTCAGGTACCAGCCCAGCGAGGTCGCCAGCCCGTAGGCGGCGGGCTCGGCGCGCAGGCGCTGCACCAGGGTCGCCACCGCGTGCCCGCCGTAGTTGTTGCCCGGGCCGCCGCCGAAGGTCAGCCCGCCGGTCACCGACAGCGGGCGCTTCGGATCATCGGCGGGCAGGCCCAGCTCGCGCGCGGCGATCTGCACCGCCACCGGGAAACACGCGTACAGATCCACGTGCGTGAGCTCGTCCGCGCCGATCCCGGCATGCGAGAGCGCCGCCGACCCCAGGGCCGCGATCGCGGGCGAGGCCGCCAGGTCGGTGCGCTCGCTGACGAACCAGTCGTCACTGCCGGAAGCGCCCGCGTGCAGGAACACCCACTTGTCCTGCGCGATCCCGGCCGCCTCGGCCGCGGCCGCGCTGGTCACGATGATGCCGCTGGCCATGTCGACGGTCAGATTCGCGCATTCGAGCTTGGTGTACGGCGACGAGATCATCCGATTGGCCTCCGAGGCCGTCGCGATCTCCTCGGCGGAGACCTCGCGCGGCGCCCACGCGTACGGATTGGCCGCGGCAATACCGGAGAACCGTGACCACAATTCGGCCACCGCGCGCGCGTGCTCGCCGATCGTGCGGCCCAGGCGATGCCGGTTCGCGGACTCGATCAGGGCATACATGTTGATCGGGGCCAGCAGGCCCGCGGTGGTCTCGGCGGCGTTGTTCGCGGGCTTGTCGATACCGACCGTGCGCGTGGGCCGCACACTCGACTCCTGCACCGGCCAGCCCGGATCGATCCCGGCGCGCTGGGCCGCGGCCGCGGTCGCCCCGGCCTCGGCGCCGGTCACCAGGACGATCTCGTAGTCCCCGGCGGCGATGGCGGCCGCGGCCTCGTTGATCACCAACTGGCCGCCGTCCCCGCCGAACGGGCTCGACTGGACCGTGTCCACCGCGCCCGCGCCGACCTCGCGCGCCACCAGCGCGCCCAGATCCCGGTACTGCCACGAGGTCGGGGACACGGTGAACACCGCGTCCGCGCGCCCCAGCAACTCCACCCCGGCGCCGGTGTCCTGCGCCGCGGCCCGCAGCGCGCGTACCGCCAGCGCCGACGGATCGGGATAGTCCGCCTCCGGGGTGCGGGTCACCACCTGACCCACACCCACCAGCACCGGCGTCGTGGGCGCGAGCACCGCGCCCGAGGCCCGATGCCGCACCGCCTTGCGCGCGGCACGCACCGGCTCGGCGGGCGCGGACGCCAGTACCGCGGGCAGCGCGGCCAGCGAATCGGTCAGTGCCTCACCGAGACTGCGCGCCACCGTCCCCCCGAGCGGGCCCTCGATCGGCGGCCCCGCGAGTCCGGCATCGAGGTACACCATCGACCCCGTGCCCTCGGGCACCACCGAGGTCCACAGCGCGAGAGTCAACCCTTGCGGGCCGGTGCCGCGCAGCTCGAGCCCGGTATCGGAGACAGAGGCGACCCTCCAGCGCAGATCGGCCGGAATGCCCATGAATTTGGCGACCTGGACGAACTCGGCCCCGGTCTCGGCGGGCCCGGGCGCCTCCCCGCGCCAGCCCGCGTGGAAGGTGAACCAGTCCGGAATATGCTGCAGCCCCAGCAGATAGCGCGCCGCCACGCCCGGGTCGACCTCGAGAGCCTGGGCGGCGTGCGCGGTCCGGGTGAACTCGCCCAGCCCCGCCGGCGGCACATGGTCCCCGAGCTCGGCCACCGGGCCCGGCGCGCTCTCGCGCCCGGTCAGCCCGGCCACCAGATCCCGCACGATCCGCGGATCACGGCGCACCGCCCCCAGCAGATCACCCCCGGCCCGAATCTGCTTGCGCACCACACGACCCTGCGCCAGCACCGTGCGCAACCGTCCGAACCCGGGAACCTCGGTCACCGTCGAACCTCCTCATTGAGGGTGAGAGAGTGAAAGCCTCACCGTATCGCCCCCGAGTGGCCGTCCGGAAGACCGAACGGGACCCACCGCCCACATGGTGAGATCGGCGACCGAACCGGCGGGACGGGCCCGGATCGACCGGCCACACACCGTAGGCATCGCCCGCCACCGGGCCGGTGACGCGCCCCGCGCTGTGCGCCACCGCGGGACAAGGCGCGAGACCGGGCCGACGCGTTCGGATTTTGACGACCGAGGCCGCCACCCGGGAGCCACATCGCGTTCTGCGATCCCGGTGGCCGGCGACACCGCGCGTGGGTGCGCCTAGCCGCGACGCACCTCGCCATGGCGTGCTCGGGCGTGGCCAACGCCGCGCCCGACAGCCGGACGGTCGAGATCGGCGTGGTCTCCGCCCCGGTGACGGCGCCCGTGCCGATGGTCGCGGCGATCGACGCTGGCATTGCCCGCCTCACCCCGGTCTCTTCGGCGCCGACCGCGATTCCCGGGTCACCACGAGCGCCGGCCGCGGTGAACGCATCGCCGGCTGGGCTGTGACAACCCGTCCGCCGTGGCACGCCGATCACGCGGATCGAGCGTCCGTACGAGCCCGGGGCGCAACGACATCGGCCCGCCCGCACCGTGCTGGTGCGAGCGGGCCGACGCGCAATGCCGGTTACCGGAACCGATTCAGAGGCGAACGCCCAGCAGGGCATCGACCGTATCGCGGATCAGCGCCGGAGCCTCGGCGTCGGGGCCGCCGTAGGTCAGCGCCTGGTTCACCCAATTGTCCAGGGCCGCCAGGGCTTTGGGCGTATCCAGGTCATCGGCCAGGTGCTGGCGCACCCGGGCGACGGTGTCGTGGGCGGGCGGGCCCGACGCCAGGGCGACCGCGGCGCGATAGCGGTCCAGGCGGGCCAGTGCCTCGGCCAGGGTCGCATCGGTCCACTCGCGATCGCGGCGGTAGTGACCCGCGAACAACCCCAGCCGGATCGCACCCGGATCGGTGCCCGAGCGGCGCAGCGTCGACACGAACACCAGATTGCCGCGCGACTTGGACATCTTCTCGCCCTGATAGCCGATCAGCCCCGCGTGCACGTAATGGCGGGCGAACCGGCGACCTTTGACCAGCGCCTCGGCGTGCGCGGAGGAGTACTCGTGATGCGGGTAGATCAGATCGCTGCCCCCGCCCTGGATGTCGAACTCGGTGCCGATGCGGTTCAAGGCGATCGCCGCGCACTCGATATGCCAGCCCGGGCGGCCCGCACCGAACGGCGCCGGCCACGACGGCTCACCCTCGCGCGCGGCCCGCCACAGCAGCGCGTCGATCGGATCGCGCTTGCCCGCGCGCTCGGGATCACCGCCGCGTTCGGCGAACAACCGATCCATGGTCGCCCGGTCATAGCCCGACTCGTAGCCGAACTGCTCGGTCGCGTCGTGCCGGAAATAGATATCCGGGAACTGCGGGTCGTCGACCACGTACGCCGCGCCCGAGGCCAGCAGCTTGTCGACCAGCTCCACGACCTCCTGCACCGACTCGATCGCGCCCACGTAGTGCGCGGGCGGCACCACCCGCAACGCGCTCATGTCCTCCCGGAACAGCTCCACCTCACGCGCGCCCAGATCCCGCCAGTCGATCCCGTCCCGCGCGGCCCGCTCGAACAGCGGATCGTCCACATCGGTCACGTTCTGCACGTAGTGCACCTCGTGCCCGGCATCGCGCCACAACCGGTTGACCAGATCGAAGGCCAGATAGGTGGCCGCGTGCCCGAGATGGGTGGCGTCATAGGGGGTGATGCCGCACACGTACATGGTGGCGGTCTTGCCCGGGGTGACCGGGCGGACCTGCCGGTCGGCGGTGTCGAACAACCGCAACGGCGGTCCGGATCCGGGGACGGTCGGGACAGCGATATCGGACCAGGACTGCATGGATTTCAGGTTAACGGTGCCCCCGGTACGCGACCCGCCCGCCCCCGCGCACACCCGCCCCGCTATCGGCGGGTAAGGCCACCCCGACCAGCACCTTATTGCCCGGTACACACACGTCAATGCTTGAAATCATGATGCTTACAACGTTTTTCCGATCCCACCGCCCGCACGCCCACCCGACCGGGCACCGCGGACCCGGTCACCGAGAGCAGAGGATCAGAACGCCGGCCACGGAATCGGGCGCTGCGAGGCCGGCAACGGCATCACCGGATTCTCCAGCAACGCCCGCCCCCGCGCCTCGAGCGCCTCGATCTCGGCATCGGTGATGTGCTCGCTCAACCGCCCACCCAGCTCCCCCGAGAGCGCCTTCACCAAAACCGTGATGTCGGTGAGCAACTCATCGGCCACCGGCTCCCCCGCCCACCCCCACAGCACCGTGCGCAACTTGGGTTCGGCGTGCAGGCAGATCCCGTGATCGACCCCGTACACGCGCCCGTCGCGGCCCTCGAGCGCGTGCCCGCCCTTACGGTCGGCGTTGTTGATCAGCACATCGAGCACCCCCATCCGGTAAAGGCGCTCATCCAGCGAATGGATCAGCGACACCGGGCGCCCACCCGGATCCAGCGCCCGCAACACCTCCCGATACCCCGCCGGCACCGCGCCCACCGGGCACAGATCCACCAGATCGGTGCGCTCGGGCTCCTCGATCACCTCGATCCAGCGCTGCACCATCCCCGGCCCCAACGGCCCCTCACGCAGGATCGTTTCCGGGATCACCCCCCAGCCCAGCGCGTCGGAGACCAGGTAGGAGGCCACCTCGCGCCCGGCCAGGGTGCCGTCCGGGAAATCCCACAGCGGGCGCTCCCCGCGCTCGGGCTTGTACACCACCCGCAGGTCCCCGGCCGCGCACACCAGTGTCACGTTCGAGGCCGTGGTCACCTGCCCGATCACCGACAGGTCCGCGGTGTACAGCGGATCGGAGCTCATCTCAGTCCTCGGCCTCGTCACTCGCGCCGAAGATGTCACCGCGCTTGTACCCGTTCGTGCGAACACACATGTGCCCCTGCGCCGAGAGCGGCTCCCCGCACAGCGGGCACGGTTTGCGCCCGGCCGCGATCACCCGCGTCGAACGCAACGCGAACTCCCGCGCCTGGATCGGGGTCAGGAACACCCGCACCGCGTCCGGGCCCTCCTCGGTGTCATCGAGGACCACCGACTCGTCGACCTCGGTCTCGGTGATCGCCAGTAACTCCACCACCACCGCGCCCGCGTCCGCGTCCCAGCCCAAACCCATGGTGCCGACCCGGAATTCGGATTCGATCGGGGTCACCAGCGGGGCGACATCGGCCACATCCGAGGGCTGGGGCGGCACCGGCGTGCCGAAACGGCGCTGCACCTCGTCCAGCAGCAACCCCATCCGATCGGCCAGAACCTTCACCTGCTGCTTTTCCAGCAACACGCTGACCACGCGCGGCTCCTGCACGGCCTGCAGGTAGAAGGCGCGGTCGCCCGGCTCGCCGACGGTGCCGGCGATGAAACGATCGGGGGTGCGGAAAATATGGATAGCTCGGCCCATGGCACCTCCTGACAGCTGTTCACCTTAAGAATCGGGGTGCTCGGCATCCCCATTACCCGTACTACCGGTGGTACCCGTTTCACCTCCGGGCACCGGCCCCGATCGCGATTCGCGACCGGTTTGCGGCGAAATCGCCGCCAAGCTGGACAGATCCGCGCCGGTATCGTTCACCCGCCACACGTACGGAGCGGTTGGACTGTAGCGGACCACGCTGACCGACGCCGGTTCGACCACGATGCGCTGGAATCCGTCCAGGTGAATGCCGAACGCGTCGGCCAGCACCGACTTGATGACATCGCCGTGCGTGCACGCCACCCACAGCACGTCACCACCGTGCTTCTCGGCGAAGACCCGATCACGCTCGCGGATTGCCGCGACCGCACGGAACTGCACCTGCGCCAAGCCTTCTCCCGAGGGGAACACCGCCGCCGAGGCATGACGCTGCACCACCTTCCACAGCGGCTCGCTCACCAGCTCACTCAACGGACGGCCCGTCCAGTCGCCGTAATCGACCTCGAGCAACCGCTCGTCGGGTTCGGCCTCGAGCCCGAGCTTGTCCGCCAGCGGGGTCACCGTTCGCTGACAGCGTAAGAGCGGAGAGGACACGATGTGCTCGATCGGCAGGGCCCCGAGCCGTTGCACCAGATTCTGCGCTTGTTCACGACCTCGATCGGTGAGATCGACACCGGCGCTCCGACCAGCCAAAGTGTGGGCAGTGTTCGACGTGGAGACGCCGTGCCGCAACAGGATCACCGTCACCGGGACAGCCTACCGACTAGGTCGCCTGCACGACGCCGGTCGCCAGCAGCGCCATCACCACCAGGCCCAGCACGATGCGATAGCCCACGAACCAGTCCAGCGAATGCTTGGACACGAACTTGAGCAACCACGCCACCGAGGCATAGCCCAGCGCGAACGCCACCACCGTGGCCACCAGGATCTGCGCACCCGAGGCGTTGAGGCCCTCACCGGCGGGTTCGAAAGCATCGGGGAGACTGAACAACCCCGAGGCCACCACCGCGGGAATGGCCAGCAGGAACGAGAACCGCACCGCCGCCTCACGCTTGAGCCCCAGGAACAACCCCGCGGTCGAGGTCGCCCCCGAGCGGGACACGCCCGGGATCAGCGCCAGGCACTGCGCGAAACCCATCACCAGGCCGTCGCGGGTGGTGAGCTGTTCGATCGGGCGCACCTTGCGCCCGTAGTACTCACCCGCGGCGATCACCAGCGCGAACAGGATCAGGTTCGCCGAGATCAACCACAGATTGCGTGCGCCGGTACGGATCTCGTCCTTGAACAGGAACCCCAGCACCCCGATCGGGATGGTGGCGATGATCACATACCAGCCGATGCGATAGTCCAGCTCGCGCTGGGCATCGGGATCGAGCTCGTACTCCGCGTCGTAGTCCAGGGTGCCGTCGGTGTACATCGGCAACTGCGCGGTCAGCTGCTCCGAGGCGGGCAGCGGCGCGGGCCGGGTACCGGTGACCTGCATGTACAGCGTGCTGAACCAGGCCACCAGGATCCGCCAGATGTCCTTGGCGAAATACACCAGCACCGCCAGCTCGGTGCCCAGCTGGGTGACCGCGGTGAACGAGGCGCCGGCGTCGTCGCCGAAGAACACCGCCGACACGATGCGCATGTGCGCCGAGGACGAGATCGGCAGAAACTCCGTGAGCCCCTGCACCGCGCCCAACACCAGGGCCTGTATCCATGTCATCGACTCGACGACCACACGACCTCCATCCCGAATCGTCGGCTGCCGGTGGACAATTCGCCCACCTGCGGCGGTATCGACCGCCGAACACCGCAGCGACCCTACAGGGCAGGGCCGAATCCCCGACAGGCGTGCGGTCCCCGGGTACCGCGCGCGAGCACCGGCCCGCGCGCGAGCACCACCCGCGGTGCCGGGCGATTGTCCAAGACGCGCAGGCATTTACGGTCGCCGCGAGGCATACCCCGGAACAGCGGACCCGTGCCCTTAGGCTGGGTGCCGTGATGAAAGAGCAAGCGCGGTGATGGAACAGCGCACGCTGGGACGCAGCGGACTTCGAGTCTCCCGGATCGGGCTGGCCACCCACACCTGGGGCCGCGAGACCGACGCCGAGGACGCCGGCGCGCAATTGATGGCCTTCGCCGAGGCCGGGGGCACCCTCGTGGACTGCTCACCCGCCTACGGTGACGGCGCCGCCGAACAGATCCTGGGCCCGCTGGTCAAGGAAATCGGGCGCGACGATCTGGTGCTCAGTGTTTGCTCCGGCCAGGTGCCGGTGCGGGTGAACCCCGCCGCCGGACCCGCGCCCGCCCCGACCCGCTGGCGCGTGGACGCCTCCCGGCGCACCATGATGCGCCAGCTCGACCGCACCCTGACCCTGCTCGGGGTCGACCACCTGGACCTGTGGACCGTGGCCGCCTGGGACCCGCACACCCCCCTCGAAGAGGTCTCGGCCACACTCGAATACGCCGTGCGCACCGGGCGCGTGCGCTACGCCGGAGCGCGCGGCTACGACGGCTGGCAACTGGCGACCCTGGCGGCCACCGCGCCCCTGACCGCCGCCCAGCACCCGTACTCGCTGCTCGCGCGCGGAGTCGAACACGAATTCGTGCCCGCCGCACAGCATCACGGCATCGGCGTCATCGCCACCGCGCCCCTGGCCGGGGGCATCCTGACCGGCAAATACCGCGACGGGGTGCCCGCGGACTCGCGCGGCGCGGACGAGGCCACCGCGGCCGAGATCACCGCGCGCCTGGACGATTTGGCCGTGCGCGTGGTCGACGCGGTCGTCACCGCCGCCGACGGACTGGGCACCTCACCCCTGGCCGTGGCCCTGGCCTGGGTGCGCGACCAGCCGGGAGTGACCTCGCTCATCGTGGGCGCCCGCGACATCGGCCAGCTCACCGGCGTGATTGCTGCCGAGACGCTGGAGCTGCCGCGCGCCATCGCGGCCGCACTCGGAGACGTCAGTGCACGCACCGAATGACCCGTGGTTAGCCTTACCTGCATGAGGTCTTCCGTGAAGCGTCGCCCGGCCGTGCTCCTGCGAACGGTGTCGGTGCTGCTGGGCGCCGGTCTGCTGATCGGCGCCACCGCCTGCGGCACCGGCGACAGCACCTCCGCCACCGGCCCGACCGGCCCGGCCACCGCGACCTTGACCGACCTGGACCCCGTCCCGCTCGCACCCGCCCCGGTCCCGGTCCTGCCGGCTACCGTGCGCTCGTTCGACGGCAGCGAGGTCACCGTCACCGCCGCCGACCGCATCATCGCCGCGGACCGGTACGGCACCCTCGCCCAGACCGTCGTCGCGCTCGGACTCGGACCCAGCCTCGTGGGCCGCTCCACCTCCGCGGCGTTCCCCGCGGTGAAGGATCTGCCCAACGTGACCGCCGGATCGGGCACCCTGAACGTGGAAGCCATTGCCGCGCTGCGCCCCTCGGTGTTCCTGACCGACACCACCAGCGCCACCCCGGTCATGCGCGACCAGCTCAAAGCTCTGGGCATCACCGTGGTCTACTTCGACCCCCAGCGCACCATGGACGGGGTCGTCCCGCAGATCGAAGCCGTCGCCGCCGCACTGGGCGTCCCCGAAGCGGGCAAGACCCTGGGCCAGCGCACCCGCGCCGAGATCGACGCCGCCACCGCCGCGGTCCCGGTCCGCGACCCGAAACCGCGCATCGCGTTCCTGTACCTGCGCTCCACCGCCATCGCCATGATCGCGGGCCCCGGCTCGGGCGCGGACTCGCTCATCACCGCCGTCGGCGGCGTCGACGCCGGCACCGCGTCGGGGGTCAGCGAGCCGTTCATCGCCATCACCAGCGAAGCCCTCATCGCCGCCGCCCCCGACGTCCTGCTGGTCATGAGCGACGGCCTGTCCTCGGTCGGCGGCGTCGACGGCCTGGCCAAGATCCCCGGCGTCGCCCAGACCCCCGCCGGCAAGAACAAACGCGTGGTCGACATGTCCGACGCGGTCCTGCTGTCCTTCGGCCCCAACACCGGCCGCGTCGTGCAAGCCCTGGCCCAGGCCGTCTACGGCGAAAAGACCGCATGACCCCCCACGACCCCCCGGATCGGCCCGCAGTACCGCCCGTGCCGGATCTCACGAAAACCCCGGCACCGCACACGAATTCGACGAACACCCCACGAGCCCCGCGCGCGCGGCGCGGATCGTGGTCGCGGACCACGCTCATCTTCACCGCCGCCGTCCTCGCCCTCATCGTGCTGGCGCTGATCTCGGCCGCGGTAGGGCAGGTGCCCACCACCCCCGCCGAGGTCGCGGGCAGCCTGTTCCACCGCATGGGCCTGGACTGGGGGCCCATGCCCGCGCACCCCGCGGGAGATCTGACCCTGTGGGAGGTGCGGTTCCCGCGCGTGGTCATGGCCGTACTCGTGGGCGCGGCCCTGGCCACCGCGGGCGCCCTGCTGCAGGGCGTGTTCGCCAACCCCCTGGCCGAACCCGGCGTCATCGGCGTCTCGGCCGGGGCGGCCGTGGGCGCGGGCACCGTCATCGTCGTCGGCGGCGCGTTCGTGGCCTCCTGGTCCGTGGCCGCCGGCGCGTTCGTCGCCGGCCTGGTCACCACGTTCCTGGTGTACGCGCTCTCACGCTCGAACGGGCGCACCGAAGTGGTCACCCTGGTCCTGACCGGCGTGGCCATCAACGCCTTCGCCGGCGGGCTCATCTCGTTCCTGCTGTTCACCGCCTCCCCCGCGGCCCGCGATCAGATCGTGTTCTGGCAACTGGGCAGCCTCAACGGCTCCACCTGGTCCTCGGTCGCGATCGTCGCGCCCCTGACCGCGGCCGGGGTCCTGGCCGCGATCGTCATGGCCGCGCGCCTGGACCTGCTCGCGCTCGGGGAATCCGCGGCCGCGCACCTGGGCGTGGACGTGGAACGCCTGCGCCGCAACGTCATCGTCGTGGTCGCCATCCTGGCCACCGCCGGCGTCGCGTTCACCGGCATCATCCTGTTCGTCGGCCTGATCGTCCCGCACCTGGTGCGCATGCTCGTCGGACCCGCCCACCGCGTACTCATCCCGCTCTCGGCGATCCTGGGCGCGGTCGTGCTCGTCGCGGCCGACATCGGCGCCCGCTCCCTGGTCCACAACGCCGACCTGCCCCTGGGCATGCTCACCTCCCTGGTCGGCGGACCGTTCTTCTTCTGGCTGCTGCGGCGCACCCGCGCCCGCGCGGGAGGCTGGGCATGACCACCAACAAACTCACCGCCCTGTTCACCCGCCGGCACGACCTGCCGCACACCCCCGCGCCCGGCGCGATCACCCTGTCCGCGCGCGGAGTCGACCTCGAACGCGGCGGCGGCCGGAAAGTGTTGTCCGGGGTCGACTTCGACGTCATCGCCGGACAGATCGTCGCCCTCGTCGGACCCAACGGCGCCGGTAAATCCACCCTGCTCGCCGCGCTGGCGGGCGAACTCGAACCCAGCGGCGGCACCGTCACCCTCGACGGCAAACCCCTCTCGCACTGGGCCCCGATCGACATGGCCCGCCGGCGCGCGGTCCTGCCCCAGAACCACACCGTCGGATTCCCGTTCACCGCACGCGAAGTCGTCGCCATGGGCCGCGCCCCCTGGGCCCACACCCCGCGCCGGCACGAGGACGAACCCCGCATCGCCGCCGCCCTGGCCGCCACCGACGTGCAGCACCTGGCCGAGCGCACCTTCCCCGCCCTGTCCGGCGGTGAACGCGCCCGCGTCGCCCTGGCACGCGTACTGGCCCAGGACACCGCCACCCTGCTACTGGACGAACCCACCGCCGCCCTGGACCTCGGACACCAGGAACAGGTCCTGCGCCTGGCCCGCGAACGCGCCACCGCGGGCGCCGCGGTCGTCGTGGTGCTGCACGACCTCGGGGTCGCCGCCGCCTACGCCGACCGCGTCGCGGTCCTGCAGGACGGGCGCGTCGCCGCCGACGGCCCACCCCGCGCGGTGCTGACCGCCGAGCTGCTCACCCGCGTCTACCAGCACCCGGTCGACGTGTTCGACCACCCGACCACCGGCGCGCAACTGGTCCTGCCGGTGCGCGGACGCCACGACGACCACTGACCGGCGCATTCAAATAGCTGGAGGTTCGCTACCCGGTTCGGGTAGCGTGGCCTCGTTCTCATGCCCCCGCACCCATTCGTGTGCCGAACCCCCAGGACGAGGAGTGATGTCGATGACCGCGCGCGAGGCCGTCGCCTACCCGATCACCGCATCACCCACGGCGACGGCCTGACCCGTTCCCGTCCCGCGCCGCGCCCCCGCGCGGCCACACCACACACACGAAAAGGACTGTGCCCCACCATGAGCACAACCACCTGGAACATTCGCGCCGAAATCCCCGCCGACCACGACGCCGTCCACGACATCGTGGCCGCGGCCTTCGACACCGGCGCCGAAGCCGAACTCGTCGACGCCCTGCGCACCGACCCCGGCTGGATCCCGGCCCTGTCCCTGGTCGCGGTCGACGAATTCGACACCCCCATCGGACATGTGCTGTTGACCCGCAACCACATCGGCGCCACCCCCGCGCTGTGCCTGGCACCGGTCTCGGTCCTGCCCGAACACCAGAACCGCGGCATGGGCGAGGCCCTGACCCGCGCGGGCCTGGCCGCGGCCAAGACCCAGGGCGAGACGTTCGTGACCGTGCTCGGGCATCCCACCTACTACCCGCGCTTCGGCTTCACCCGCGCCTCGGTCCACGGCATCGCCATGAACGTCGAAGTCCCCGACGACGCGCTCATGGCCCTGAGCCTGGACCCGAACACCCCGCTGCCCAGCGGAAAGATCCAGTACGCCAAGGCGTTCGGCGACATCTGACGTAGGGCGAACCGGTTCGTGACCGATCGGGAACCGGAACCGACACGCCGGGGCCGGGTGGATCTCACATCCACCCGGCCCCGGCTCGTCGACAACCTCGAGGCGCGAACGCCATCGAGACCTCAGGGCACTTGCCCGACCTGCCCCCACGTCACCCGCAACACCGCGTTGATCGCCCATACCGCGAACACCGCCACCCCCGCCCACGGCGTCCACGCCCACCCCAGCGCCACCGCGCCCCCGCCGAACCACACCAGCTCGAGCAGCGCCCGCCGCCACCCGGTCTGCGGGTAGCGGGCATCGGCCGCGGCCCCGAAGAACGACCACACCACGATGAACACCGTCGGCGCCGCCACCGCCGCGAAGATCCGCGCGGGCACCGGATCGGGCACCGTCGCACCCCAGAACGCCGCCGACCCCAGCACCGTCAGCTCGAGGACGAACATCACCAGCAGATTGCCGGCCTTGACCGCGCTCACTTCCACACCAGCTTGAGCACCGCCGGGGTGAGCAGCATCCGAATCACCGTGGCGTCCAACACCAATGCCGCGATCATCCCGTACGCGATGTACTTCATCAGCACCAGATCCGAGAACCCGAACGCCCCCGTCACCACGATCAGGATCGCCGCCGCCGAGGTGATCACCCCGCCGGTGTGCGCGATCCCGTACCGGATCGCCTCCTGCGCGGACGCCCCGTCCTTGCGCGCCTCGGCCATCCGCGACTGCAGGAACACCTCGTAATCGGTCGAGAGCCCGAACAACACCGTCACGATCAACACCAGCACCGCGAACATCAAGGGCCCCGGCGTGAAATCGAACAGCCCCGCCCCGTGCCCCTCGACGAAGATCCACGTCAGAATGCCCAGCGTCGACCCCAGCGACAGCGCGCTCATCGCCACCGCCTTGAGCGCGAGCACGATCGACCCGAACGCCGCGTACATCAGCGCCAGCGCCGCCGCGATCAGAATCCCCGCCAGCAACGGCAACCCCTCGATCAACCCCAGGATGCTGTCCCGCTCGAGCGCGGGCACCCCGGCCACCATCGCCCGCACCCCCGGCGGGGTGTCGATATCGCGCAGCGCCGCGATCACCGTGTCGGCGTCGCGTTTGTCGGCCAGGCCACTGCCCAGCACCGTGATCGCGTCCTTGCTCGGGGCCACCGGATCGAACGGCCCCGTCATCCACGGACCCGCCACCTGATTGGCCTCGTACCGGATATCGCTGAGCTGCTGGGCGTTCGCGCCGGTGACCACCAGCTTCAACGGCTCGGTCCGGAACTGCGGGAACGTGGCGTCGAAGTCCTCCTGCGCCACCCGTGCGGCGTTGTCCGAGGCCAGATAGCGTTCGCTCAACCCGCCGAACTCGATGTTGCGGAATGGCAGGATCAACGCCAGCAGCATCAACACGATCGGGGTGATCACCAGCCACGGCTTGCGCATCGCGAACAGCGCCAGCCGCGAGAAGAACCCGGCATCGATCTGCGCGGCGCTGCGCAGACTCGAAAACCGTTTCCAGCCCAGGAAATCGATCCGCTCACCCACGATCGAGAGCACCGCGGGCAACGCGGTCACCGACAACACCGCCGCCAGCAGCACCGAGGAGATACCGCCCAGCGGCACCGAGCGCAGCACCCCGTTCGGGTAGATGAACAACGCCCCCAGGCTCACCGCGATGATCGCCGCCGAGAACAACACCGTGCGCCCCGCGGTGGAGATCGTGCGCGCGGTCGCCTCCTCCACGGTCCGCCCCGCGGCGAGCTCCTCGCGGAACCGGGTCACCGCGAACAACCCGTAGTCGATCGCCAACCCCAGACTCACCAAAGTGACCACCGCCGAGGCGAACACGTTCACCTGCAGGTAGTTCGTGAGCATCCGCATGATCCCGAGACTGCCCAGAATCGTCATCCCGCCGATCAGCACCGGCAGCAGCGCCGCGATCACCCCGCCGAACACGAAGTACAGCAGCAGCGCCACGATCGGCAACGCGATGATCTCCGCGCGCAGAATGTCGTCCTGCATACCGGTGTTGATGCCCTCGACCACCGGCTGCATCCCCGCCAGCTGCACCGTCGTCCCACCCGGGCCGGCGCCCGGTGAGCCCGCGCCGAAGTGATCCTTGACGGCCATGTAGTTCTCGACCGTGTCGGTCCCGCCGTCACCGCGCAACCCGATACTGGCGAACGCGTGCGTGCGCGCGGGATCGGCGAACTGGCCCATCAGCGGGCCGTCCCAATAGGAGTCGATCTTCAGGATCTGCTCGCCGTACTCGGTGCGCAGGCGCTCGAGCTCCGCGGCCACCGCCGAGCGCACCGGCTCGTCGTCCACGGTCAGCCCCGCGGGCGCGGTGTACAGCACGATCAGATCCGAGTCGGTGTCGCGCCCGAACGTGGAATCGGCGAGCTTGGAGGCCTCCACCGATTCGCTGCTCTCGTCGAACCAGCCCTCCTGGGTCAGGTGATCGCCCAGATCACGCCCGTAGAACCCCGAGGCCAGCACCAGCAATCCGAAGACCGCGAACACCGCGAACCGATACCGGTGGATGAAACGCCCCCACCGCAGCGAACCCGATTCGAGCATCAGCCGCAGGCGCTGGTGCGATAGTCGGCCGAGCGCAGAATGCCGCACAGATCGGTGCGCGAGATCTGCCAGCGCCCGTCCTTGTTCACGAAATGCACCACCGTGGTGCGCACATTGGAGCCCGTGCCGTCCTTGTCCAGGCTCAGCGTCGCGGTCAGCGTGCCGTCATGATTGTCGAACACCGGATCCTTGACCCCGTACACCGCGCGCGGATTGTCCTGCAGCGCTTTGTACATGTCCGGAATCGCGTCCTTGAACGCCTCCCCGTCCTCGATCAGCGCGGTGCGCTCGGCATCGGGCAGCGTGGGATCCAGCGCCGACTTGATCTGCGCGTCCAACTCCGCCGCGGTCGGGATCGGCGGGCGCGCGGCACTGGTGGCCGCCGCGGCCGCGGACGACGAACTCAGCGCCGCGTACGCCGAGGAGCGCGCCGCGTCCACCGAGGCGTCGTCACCGGATCCGCCACCGCACCCGGCGACGCCGAGCACGGCGAGGACAACGGCGGCGGTGGCGATGGGGGTGCGTGGAAAGGCCATCAACATCCTCGGGCTCGAACTGCGGTTGCTTGCCGACAGTCTGTCATGCGCGCGCCGCGCCGATGATCTCTGCGTCACAGCCCCGCCCGCGCGGGCGCGCCCTCACATGCCGTCGATCACCGCGCCCAGGCGCCCCAGCAGCGCGCGCACGGTCACACCCTCCCCGGCCGCGGGCACCGGCGCCGCCCGCGGGATCAGATCGCGCACCAGCGCCACCACACTGCGTTCGTCGTCGAGATCGATATCGGTGACCCGCGTGACCGCCACTGCCACCACGTCTTCGGGCGCGGGCACCTCGGTGTCCAGATCGGGCCGGTAGATCTCCAGGGTCAGGGTCGAGCGCACGGTGCGGAACGCGAACGACCGGCCGTCACCGGTCACCCCGAACCCGTGCGCGTACACGCCCACGGTCACGTCCTCCACGGCGAAACCCGGCACGCCCGGGATGTGCTCGCTCACCAACAGATCTCCCTGACCCAGCCCATATGCACCCTCCACGGTAACCGTGCCCACCGACACCACCCGCGAAACCCCATGTCATGTCATGTGACCCGCCCGGATCGGGTACCCGGGATTGGCCGCGGGCGAACCGGGGAACCCCGGTCATGCGGGAACGGACCCGGGGTGCCCCACGTCACGGCGCGCCGGTCACCGGCACCCCCGCCCATCGGCCCGGGTCGGGGATCATGGTCAGATTAACGAGCACGCATGATTGTCGGTCAGGTAAGGAGTTCGCTGCATGCGCCGTCGCGGCTGGATCCGGTCGGCCCTCGCGGGCGTGGCCGTGCTGACCCTGCTGGCCGGATGCTCCTCGGACGAGGACACCACCGACAAGCCCACCATCGACCCGCCCACCCCCGCCGCGGCGCCGGTCCCCACGACCGCCCCCGCCGGCACCGTGACGGCCGGCGCCCCCATCGAGGCCCTGTTCAGCGAACCGCAGACCGGGATCCTGGCCGAGGTGATCGAGCCGGGAAACGTACTGCGCCTGCGTGATCCGGGCTCGGACCGGATCCGCACCACCCTCACCCTGCCCGGCAACGCCGCGGACCTGGCGCCCGGTGTGCCCGGGGAAATCCTGGTCGCGGTCCCCGACGCCGTCCTGCGCGTGGAGGCGGCGACCGGACTCGGCGCCCTGGTGCGCGTGGACGGGGACGTGCGCGCGGTCGCCCGCCGCGCCGACGGCGACCTGGTCGCCGGACTCGGCTCGGGCAAGGTCCTGGTCCTGAAACCGGACGGGACCGTGCGGCACACCGTCTCGGGCCTGGTCTCGGCCGACCAGATCGACGCCACCGGCGAGCAGATCGTCGTGCTGGACCGCCGCCAGACCATCATCACCGAACTCAACCTCGACAAGGAACGGCCCGGACTGTCCCTGCGCGCCGGGGACGGGGCCACCCACATGATCGGCGACCACTTCGGGCGCCGCATCGTCACCGACACCCTGGGCAGCGAACTGCTGGTCTACACCGCCGATCCGTTGGTCCTGCACCAGCGTTTCCCGGTAGGCTCTTCGCCCTACGCACTCGCCTACGATCAGCGGTCCGAGACCGTGTGGGTGACGCTGACAGGCCAGAACGAAGTCGTCGGCTACGACCTGTCGACGGGGATACCGGTGGAGGTGGGGCGCTACCCGACTGTGCGCCAGCCCGACTCGGTGACCATCGACGACCGCACCGGTGACATGTTCGTGGGATCCGCGACCGGCGACGGTCTGCAGCGGATCGGCGCGGACCAGCGGAAGAGAGGGCAGTGATGGCTCGGGCCTCACGATCTGCGCGATCAGCGCGCGACCTACCGGCAGGCTGGGAGGAATCCAGCGACGAGTACGAATACGTACCCCTGCGCCTGCCCCCGGAGATGAACCGCGTCACCGCCTCCATGCGCCTGAGCATCCAGGCCGAGTTCGGCGGCTGGGAGTTATCGCGCGTACGCGCCTACACCGACGGCAGCCGCCGCGTCCTGCTGCGCAGGCGAAAGAGTTCACTACTATCCCCGACACCCGAGGCGGTGATGTAACCCGCATGTCCGAGCGCCTGTACGCCCTGCTGCTCAAGGTGATGTTCCTGCTCCCTCCCGAGCGCATCCATCATCTGGCCTTCGGTGCCATGAAACTCGCCACCCGTTTCGCTCCCGGCCGCCGGCTGACCTCGAAACTGCTTGTCGCGCAAGAACCCACGCTGGCCAGTCGCGTGTTCGGGGTCGATTTCCCCGCCCCGCTCGGGCTCGCGGCCGGATTCGACAAGGACGCCGAGGGCGCCGACGCCTGGGGCCCACTGGGTTTCGGCTACGCCGAGATCGGCACCGTCACCGCCCAGGCCCAGCCCGGCAACCCCGCGCCGCGCCTGTTCCGGCTGCCCGCGGACCGCGCGCTCATCAACCGCATGGGGTTCAACAACCACGGCGCCGAAGCCGCCGCCGCGCACCTGGCCGGGCGCCGGCCCGGCGGCGTGCCGATCGGGGCGAACATCGGCAAGACCAAGATCGTCGAACCCGAGGACGCCGCCGACGACTACGCGATCAGCGCCAAACTCCTGGGCCCGCTGGCGGACTTCGTGGTCGTGAACGTCAGCTCCCCCAACACCCCGGGCCTGCGCGACCTGCAGGCGGTGGCCTCGCTGCGCCCGCTGCTGCGCGCGGTACTGGACAGCGTGTCGGTGCCGGTGCTGGTCAAGATCGCCCCCGACCTGAGCGACGAGGACATCGACGCGGTCGCCGACCTCGCGGTCGAACTCGGGCTGGCCGGAATCGTGGCCACCAACACCACCATTCGCCGCGACGGCCTGAACACCGACGCCGAGGCCGTGGCCGCGCTCGGGGCGGGCGGACTGTCCGGGGCGCCGGTCGCCGACCGCTCGCTCGAGGTGCTGCGCCGGTTGTACGCGCGCGTCGGCGATCGCCTCGTGCTGATCTCGGTCGGCGGAATCGAAACCGCCGACCAGGCCTTCGAACGCATCCTGGCCGGGGCCTCGCTGCTGCAGGGCTACACCGGATTCATCTACGGCGGGCCGTTCTGGGCGCGCCGCATTCATCGCGGACTGGCCGCCAAGCTGCGCGCGCACGGGTACGCCACCCTGTCCGAGGCGGTCGGCGCGGGACACACCACCCGCACCTGATCGCCCTCACGCCCACAGATGCCGCGACCGCGCGCCGGAGGCGGCGGGCGTGCGCGGAGCCGGGGTGCTGTACCAGCCGGCCATCACCGCCTCGGCCGGGCCGAGGTCCTCGGGGCGGGCGGTGGCCGCGCGCGGATGGGTGCGTTCGGCCATGCGCTGGGCGAGCATGATGACCGCGTGCTCGACCAGAATGCCCAGGGCCGCGGCGCGATCGGCGGCCTCGCAGTGGGCGTCGTCGTCGAAGACCACATCCGGGTCGGACAGGATCTCGTCCAATTCCATTCCCGCGCGGGCCTGTTCGCGGGTCAGGGTCTGAGCGGGCAGCCAGCTCAGTGACCAGAGTTGTTCGCCTTTACCGCGAATGGCGAATTCGGGGGTGATGTCACTTGTCATCGCCCGGTGGGTGATAGCGATTGTCACAGCGGGGTCCTCCCTGGGCCGTGTGCGCGAGCGCGGCGGCCGATCGTTTCGGTCGCGTCGTCTCTGGTATGTCACTCATCGAGTGCCGGGCGGTCGGTATTTCATCAATGGTCCACTCCCGCCCGAATTGTCGGAATGCCCGGCGGGTATTCCGTACTTTTTCCACTGACTCTTTTCCGAGTTCCTCCCGGATGCCACGCCGACCGGCACGCAAACGCCACCCCCGGCGAGCCCTCGTCGATGAGGGCGCCGGTGGTCCGTCCGCCGACCGGAAAAAGAATCGGGTCACGCTCTGCCCCGCTCCATCATCCGCCGATGCAGTACCGCCATGACATGTTTCACCGTGGTTCCCAATTCCTGTGCCAACGTCTCGGCCTCGCCCCCGGGTTCCCCGGGCCCGGCGCACATCTCGGCCAGGCGCATCCCCGCCCCCGCCCGCGCGCGCGTGAATCGCTGTCCCGGCCACCGGATCGGCTCCCACGCCGGTTCCGGCCCGCGCGTGTGCCGCGCCCACTCCTGACAGCTGCTGCTGGTGATCGACCGGCTGCTCTCGTAGATCACGACGCCCCCGCCCCGCGCGCCCCGGCGCCCGCCCCCCGCCGCCCGCCCGGCGGTGCGCCGTACCGCTCCCGCTCGTGGCGCCCCCGCCCGGCTCGCCGCGATGATCGAAACAGTACACGCGCTGGTTGCACCAGAACCTCCCGAACAGTCTGGCGGAGGCGATATTTCGCCGACACCAGTATGGCATTTGCCGCTCGTGTCCGGCATTTGCCACTACCACAAGGGAATTGACGAAAACTTTGTGGGATAAACCTGACCGCCGGTATCGTAGAGTTCCGGCAACGCAGCCCGAAACACGCACGCGAGAACAGCTTTTCGGCGGATCCGCAGCGCCATTGTCCGATGCGCACCAAATCTCAAGATCGACATCGCAATTCGACGCGAATCGCCGTCAATTGCCTCGGGCGCGGCGGAATTGACGCCGCCGACCTATCGGTCACACCCGCTCGAACAGTATCGTGGGGAGCGAATGACGAGAAACCACTCTTCCCGCCGTGCCGACCCGGTGCCGACCGCTCAGGACCCCGGTATGGTCGCCGTGCGCGGGGTGCTCACCAGGCTTCGCAAACGCTCGGGCCTGAGCCCGGATCGATTGCACAACACGGAGATCGACACCACCCCACTGCTGCAACTGGCCGTTGTCCGGCGCTACGCACACCTGCGCGCGCTGACCCCGCAGGCCGCGGTCCCGATCGTCGTCGGACAGGTCGCGCGCCGCCTTCCCCCGACCCAGCGCCTGATCGTGGACGCGGAACTGAGTCTGGGCCTGCTGCGCGATGCCCCACCCGCGGCACTCGACCTCGGCCGGCTCTACGGGCCCGATCTGGGTGAGCGCCGCGCCTACCTGGCCACACACTGGCAGACCCTGCACGAAGCCTTGGGCGCGGACCAGGTCCCGGTCGCGCCCAAGGTCCGCACCCTGCGCGACACCCCCGAAGCCCAGGCCTTCACCGCTCTCGCCCGTCTGCTCACCAGCGGCTCCGAACTGGACCTGACCCGCCCGCCCGAACCCGGCGAACCCGCGCGCTGTCCGACCGTGACCGTCGTCGGGGACGCGGTGGTCGATCAGATCAGCGTCGTGGAGACCTTCCCCGAGCCCGGCACCTCGCACTGGGGCGACTTCGTGCGCCACCCAGGAGGTAAGGGCCTCAACCGCGCGGTGGCCCTGGCTCGCCTGGGCATCGACGCTCGGCTGGTCGCCACCATCGGCGACGACGCGGACGGCCGCTGGATCGTGGACTACCTGCGCGCCCAGCGCGTGGACACCAGCCTGGTCACCGCCACCGTCTCCGCCCGCACACCCGTCACCACCGTCATTCTCACCCTCGCGGGCGAATCCGCCGCCATCGCGTTCAAACAGGACCGCCTGCGTCTGACCGACACTGACATCGACAGCGCCGTGGTGCGCGCGGCCATCGCCGCCTCGGACGCTGTCCTGGTCACCTTCGAGCAACCCATCGACATCGTCGCGCGCGTGCTGGCCATGGTCCACGACATGACCCCCCGCCCCTGGCTGATCGTCAGCGCCTCACCGCCCACCGTGCTGCCCCGGCACCTCTACCCGCACCTGGCCGCGGTCGACTACTTCATCGGCACCGCCAAGGAGCTCCTGGCGACCTGGCCCGGCAGCACCGCCGAGGAATCGACCAACCGGCTGCTGCAATGGGGAGTGCACGCGGTCTGCCTCATCGACAGCCACGCCTGCACCATTCGCTCGCGCACCGCGCACACCCGGGTCCGGCACGTCAACGTCACCGCCGACTTCGCCGCCGGCGCCTCCAGCGCCTTCTCCTCCGCCCTGGCCTACCGCCTCACCACCACGCGCCGCCCCGCCGACGACGCCGATTTCGAATGGGTCACCGCCGCCATCTCCGCCCGCACCCCGGCCTCCAACATCCCCGAATCCATGCCCTCGATCCCCGGTATCGACGCCCTCGCTCCGCACACCACCGCAGACCGTGACCACCGCTCGATAGCCCAGTGAGACAACCGCGTTCGCGTCACCGGGCCGCGGGCCCCGAGCGCGCGAGCGATCCGGCACCGGCGTCGCGGCGTCGGCCGCGGTCGCCTGCGCGACCGTCCACGACGCGCCGCCGACGGCGGACATACCCGGGGGTGAACGCGTGGAAACGAGGATGTGGCCGTAGCATCGCGCGCGGGCCGATCCAAGGTGCGGCCGGCCGAGTTCCGCTGACACGTACCGGAGGGTCACAGAGTGACGCCGATCGCCATGCTCGACGATGCTCCCACCCCGGACACGGTAGCGCGAGTACGCGCCCGCCTGCGGGGCGTCGCGCCCCGGCGCTCGGGCGCGGGTGCGCGCCGCTCGGCCGGCATCCCGGACTCACCGCCCGAACTCGCGAGCACCCGGCACCGGTTGACCCGGCACGGGCACATGATCGAAACCCGGATTCTCCCCGTCGGCGACCTCGGTGACGGACACGCCCTGCTGTTCGGCGATATCGCCGACGGGTGTCTGGTCCGGGTGCACTCGCGCTGCCTGTACGGTGACGCGCTGCGCTCATTGGACTGCGATTGCGGGCCCGAGCTGGACCTGGCGATGGACATGATCCAGGCCGAAGGCTCGGGCATATTGCTCTACCTCGAGCAGGAAGGACGCGGAGCAGGGCTGGTCGCCAAGGCTCGCGGGTACCACGTCAGCCAACGGGACGGGCTCGACACCTTCGCGAGCTACGCCCGCCTGGGACTGCCGCCCGACAGTCGCTCCTACGAGCGAGCCGCCGCACTGCTGAACCGGTTGGGGCTGAACTCTATTCGCCTGCTCACCAACAACCCGGACAAGGTCCGGACGCTGCGTGCGAGCGGGCTCGCGGTCGAGCACCTGCCGCTGCGGATCCGGCCCGCCACCCCGAGCGCGCGCCGCTACCTGGCCGCCAAAAGGACCGAGCGTGGGCACCGGCTGCCCCGCTTCTGGTTGTGGGAGCGGATCGCCGAGGGCGTGCTCGCGCTCTGCTACGTCAGCGTCGTGGGCGGACTGTGCGCGGTGCTGATCTGGACGGTCGTGCCCGCCGCGATGTTCGCCGAGGTACTCGCGCCCGAGCACACGCTGCCCGGGGTGCTCGGCCTGATCGCCGGGTGGTCCGGCTGGTCGCGAACCCGGCTGCTGCGGGCGCGAATTCAGCTCTCGCGCGCCCGCCTGGCACGCGGGCGCATGCGTTCGGATCGATAGTCGAGCACCGGTCCGCCCCGCCGTGCATCGGTCATAATGGCCAGAACCACGCAGCAGCTGGAAGGCCCGTGAAAGAGCGTCACTCGACCGCGCATTCACTGTCCCGGCAAGGGCGGTGAGTTCCGGGTGCGACGGGTAATCGAGTTGCGGGCAGGGCGCGGGCAGCCTGTCGTGGGACATCTCATCGAGTTCGGGACGCACGACGCGATCGACGATTGCCTGGTACGCATCCACTCGCGGTGCCTGTACGGGGACGCGCTGCAATCCGACGACTGTGATTGCGGGCCCGAATTGGATCTGGCGATGGACATGATCCAGGGCGAAGGCTCGGGAGTGCTGATCTACCTCGAGCAGGAAGGGCGTGGTTCGGGGCTGATCGTCAAGGCGATGGGACTGCGCCTGGGCGCCCAGATCGGGGTGGACACCTTCACCAGCTACAAGATGCTCGGCCATCCCATCGATTCGCGCTCCTATGAACATGCGGCCGAGGCGCTCTCGGGCCTGGGACTGCGCTCGGTGCGCCTGCTGACCAACAATCCCGCCAAGGCCCACGCGCTGCGCGAGGCCGGACTCGGAGTGCGCGAGATTCCGCTGTGGACGGCCCCGCGCAGCGAGCGGGCGCGCCGATACATGGAATCTAAGCACCGGCTCGGTGGGCACCGTCCCCCGGCGGGCGCCTCGGGCTGGGCGGCGCGCACAGCCCGAGAGTGTGTCCGATATGCCCGATTTTTGGCCAGGGTGCTGTAGCGCGAGACACAGCTGCGATTTTCTGGCTACGATGAGTGAGCCGCGCCACACACAGGGCGTCGCGCCATCGCGTGAGGTACTTCTCGTTCATCGAAACGCCGGAGTTCGCGCAGGTCGGATGGGGTGCGCGTGTGGCGGGTGAAGCGAGAGGCAATCGGAAAAGGGCTATGACGACAGACATCGGTTATCCGCACAAATCGGGCAAAACGGTCTTCACGATTCCGGAGGCGTTCCAGGAAACGCTCACCCTGCGCCCCGAACAGGTGGCACTGCGGACGGTGGGCGGCACCACGGAGATCACGTGGGCGCAGTACGGGGAACACGTACGCACCATCGCGGCCGGACTTGCCGGACTGGGCGTATCGCACGGTGACACCGTCGGGATCATGCTCACCAACCGGCCCGAGTTCAACCTGGTCGACACCGCCGCCCTGCACCTGGGCGCCACCCCGTTCTCGATCTACAACACCTCCTCCGCCGAGCAGATCGCGCACCTGTTCACCAACGCCGGGAACAAGGTCGTCATCACCGAACCCGCGTTCCTGGACGCGGTCCGCGGCGCCGGGGTCGAACTCGAGCACATCGTCCTGGTCGAGGGCAGCGCCGCGGGCACCGTCACCCTGGCCGAGGTGGAAGCCGCGCCCGCCGCCGACTTCGACTTCGACGCCGCCTGGAAGGCCGTCAAGGCCGACGACATCGCCACCCTGATCTACACCTCGGGCACCACCGGCCCGTCCAAGGGCGTGGAGCTGACCCACCGCAACGTGGTCGCCCAGATCGCCGGACTGGTCACCGGCCCGCTCACCGTGGGCCTGGACGACCGCTCGGTGTCCTACCTGCCCGCCGCCCATGTGGCGGACCGCATTTCGGGCCACTGCGCCAACCTGTTCACCGGCGTGCAGATGACCACCGTGCCCGACCCGCGCGAGATCGCCGCCGCCCTGCCCGACGCCCGCCCCACCGCGTTCTTCGGTGTGCCGCGCGTGTGGCAGAAGATCAAGGCCGGCATCGACGCCAAACTCGCCACCGAGCCCAGCCCGGTCAAGAAGTCCCTGGCCAACTGGGCCATCGGCGTCGGTGTGCAGGCCGCGCGCGCGGACCTCGCCGGCACCGGGCGCGGCCCGCTGCTCAACGTCCAGCACAAGCTCGCCGACGCCCTCGTGCTCGGCAAGCTGCGCCACGCCCTGGGCTTCGACGAACTCAAGGTCGCCGCCTCCGGCGCCGCGGCCATCCCGCCCGAGACCCTCGAGTACATGCTCGGCCTCGGCTTCACCGTCACCGAGGTGTGGGGCATGTCCGAGACCTCGGGCGTGGGCACCTACACCCCGCTCAACAAGCCCAAGCCCGGCACCGTCGGCATCCCCATGGAAGGGGTGGAGGTCCGCCTGGGCGAGGACGGCGAACTGCTGATCAAGGGCGACATCGTCACCCACGGCTACCGCAAGATGCCCGACAAGACCGCCGAGGCGATCGATTCCGACGGCTGGCTGCACACCGGCGACGTGGCCACCATCGACGGCGACGGCTACATCTCCATCGTCGACCGCAAGAAGGAACTGATCATCAGCGAGGCGGGAAAGAACCTGTCTCCCACCAACATCGAGAACAGCGTCAAGGCGCAGTCCTCGCTGATCGGGCAGATCGTGGCCATCGGCGACGCCAAGCCCTACATCGCCGCGCTGGTGGTCCTGGACCCCGACACCGCGGTCGTGCGCGCCAAGGCCCTGGGCACCCCCGACGCCGATCTGAAGGCGCTCTCGCAGCACCCGGAGATCATCGAGGAGATCAAGGCCGCGGTCACCGCCGCCAACGCCAAACTCTCGCGCGTGGAGCAGATCAAGCGCTTCGTGGTGCTGGACGCGGGCTGGGATCCCGGCGGTGACGAGCTCACCCCCACCCTCAAGCTCAAGCGCAACCCCATCACCACCAAGTACGCGGCCGAGATCGCCGCGCTCTACACCACCCCCGCCCCGGACAACGTGATCAACCTGTCCTGATCCGGGACCCCTGATCGTCGGGTGAACCGCTGTGGCCCTGGAGCGTCGACTCCAGGGCCACAGCCATGTCCGGGGTCTGCTCAGAGCTGCTCGTGCGTGCCGATCAGCGTCGCGCGCCCGATCGCGTTCATGAACAGATTGAACCCCAGGTACGCCGGGGAGGCGTTCTCGTCGACCTCGAGCCGCTCCACCCCGACCGCGTGCACGACCACGAAATAGCGGTGCGCGCCGTGCCCGGCGGGCGGGAACGCCCCGGTGTACTCGGTCAGGCCCGCGTCGTTGCCCAGGGTGACCGCGCCCGCGGGCAGCACACCGCCCTTACTGCCCTGTCCGGTCTCGAGGCTCGTGGTGGTCGCCGGGATGTTGGCCACCACCCAGTGCCAGAAACCCGAGGCGGTCGGGGCGTCGGGATCGAACACGGTGACCGCGAAACTCTTGGTCTCGGCCGGGAATCCGGACCAGCTCAGCTGCGGGGAGATGTCCTTGCCCCCGGCCCCGCCCAGCGCGCTGACCTGATCCAGGTGCAGCGCCTGCCCCTCGGTGATGTCGGCGGAGGTCACGGTGAACTCCGGCAGCTGCGGCAGCGCGGCGTAGGGGTTGTACGAATAATCGGGCACGGCAGGTCCTTTCGATGACGGCGGGTGCGACGGGTCAGCAGTTCAGCAGGAAGTGTTCGAGCACGCTCGCCCCGAACTCGAGCGACTCCACCGGCACCCGCTCATCCACCCCGTGGAACAGCGCGGTGAAATCCAGTTCCGGCGGCAGCTGCAGCGGGGCGAAGCCGAAGCAGCGAATGCCCAAGCGCGCGAACGCTTTCGCGTCGGTACCGCCGGAGAGCATATAGGGCACGGTGCGGCCGTTGGGGTCGTGGGCGAGGATGGCGTCGTTCATGGCGTCCACCAGATGCCCGTCGAAGGTGGTCTCGTAGGAATCGAGTTTGGTGATCCACTCGCGCTCGACATCGGGGCCGATCAGCGCGTCGACCTCCTTCTCGAACTCGGCCTGGCGGCCCGGCACCACCCGGCAGTCGACCACGGCCTCGGCGGTCTGGGGAATCACGTTGGCCTTGTACCCGGCCGCGAGCATGGTCGGATTCGCGGTGTCGCGCAGCGTCGCGCCGATGATGCGCGAGATCGTGCCCAGCTTGGCGAGCTGGCCCTCGATATCGGGGCTCGACGGATCGAACTCGATACCGGACTCCTGCTGCACCGCGGCCAGGAACTCCGCGACCGAATCCGAGACCACCAGCGGGAAGGTGTGCGTGCCCAGTCGCGCGACCGCCTGGGCCAGGATGGTCACCGCGTTGTCCTCGTGCAGGAACGAACCGTGCCCGGCACGGGCCTTGGCGCGCAAGCGCATCCAGCCCAGCCCCTTCTCCGCGGTCTCCACCAGATACAGCCGGCGTTCGGTACCGTCCGGGCGCGGCACGGTCAGCGAGAAACCGCCGACCTCACCGACCGCCTCGGTGATCCCCTCGAACAGGTCGGGGCGATTGTCCACCAGCCAGTGCGAGCCCCACTTGCCGCCGTTCTCCTCATCGGCCAGGAACGCGAACACGATGTCGCGCGGGGGCACCGTGCCCTCGATCTTGAACTGGCGGGCCACCGCCAGCATCATCCCGCACATGTCCTTCATGTCGACCGCGCCGCGGCCCCACACGTAGCCGTCCTGGATCGCGCCGGAGAACGGGTGCACACTCCAGTCCGCGGCCTGGGCGGGCACCACGTCCAGATGACCGTGCATCAGCAGCGCGCCCCGGCTCGAATCCGCGCCGGCCAATCGCGCGAACACGTTGCCGCGCCCCGGCGCCCCGGATTCGACGTACTCGGTGGTGTAGCCGGCCTGCTCCAGTTGCTCGGCCACCCAGAGCGCGCACTCGCGCTCGCCCTTGGTGGTCTCCAATTCGCCGGTGTTGGAGGTGTCGAACCTGATCAGCGTGCTGACCAGGTCGACAACCTCGGAGACGGCACGGGATGCGCGAGGTTCGCCAGTTTCGGACACGTCTCCTTTCCTACCACCTCCGCGCGCGGCCGCGGACTCCCGGCGCGGCGCGCACACCCGTGCGGCCCAGGTGATCGCACCCGGACCCGATTCGAATCAGCCCTGGCGCAAGCGGTTCCGGGTCGCGGGCCTCAGCGCAGCAGGCGCAGCGTCGCGGTGAGGGTGGTCAGCTGCGACTCCAGGTGTTGATCGGCGATGCGCCGTTCGAGCAGCGGGATCTCGAGGCGGGTGGCGGTGGCCCACAGGTCGGCGATCCGCGCCTGCACATCCACGTCGGCGGCCGCGAGCACCCACAGCAGCGGCGCCCACAGGCGCGCGGCCTGCGCGATGGCGGGCAGCATGATCAGGGTCGGGGTGTCGAGTTCGACCAGGCGCCGCGCGGCGCGCCGGCGCACCTCGGCGGGGGTGCGGGCCAGCGGTTCCAGGACCCCGCGCCACAGGCCCAGCTCGCTGGTGCCGTCCACGGCGGCCACCAGGGTCTCCGCGGTCTCGGCCAGCACCGGGTTGAAGGCCAGTTTGGTCAGCGCCTGCGGGCTCAGCTGGCCGATGAACCGCAGCATGTCCTCGGTGGCCCCGGCGTGGATGTAGGTGGTGACCAGATCACCGATCGCCGAGGGCGGGGCGACCTCGAACAGAATGTCCCCCACCGCGGCGACCACGTCCGGCGCGCAGCGCGCGAACACCGACAGCGCCGCCAGCCGCAGCTCCTTGGACCCGTCGACGACCGTGCTCAGCAGTCGCGGAATCCGCCCGCCCGGACCCGAAAGCAATTGGCGCACAATCGCACTGATGCTCTCCCCGGAATAGGCGTAGGACGCCGAGCGGATCACACCCTCGTCGTCGTGCACCCCGCTCTCGACCGCGTCGATCAGCTCCGGGGTGGCATAGGCCAGGAACGGGCCCGCGGTCACGTAGTCGCGACGGCGCAGCAACTCGTTCACGATCTCGATCACCGGCCCCGGCGGGGCGTCGTCGGCGAGCTGGCCGACCGTGCGCGGATCCAGATACGGCGCGCAGTCCGCGGCGTAGGAGACGTTCAGGCGCAGCAGCGCGTCGATCGCCTTCTTGCGATGCAGCACCCCGACCGCGCCCGCCGCGCGCCCGGTCATCGCCGGGGGCACCACGCGCTGCACGATCGGCAGGGAGATGCTCAGCGGCACGATCGGCACCAGCGCGCTGATGCGCTCGAACATCGGCGCGTGCTGATCGAACAGCGTGCCCGACATTCGCTGCTGCAACTCGTGCAGCCGATGCGCGCCCAGTCGTTCCAGGTGCGCGATGCGCTCGACCGGAACGCGCAGGGTTCGCGCGAGCAGCGCCAGCTGGGCGCCGGTCACCAGATCGGTCATAGGCCGGTCCGGTTCGTCGGTCTCCCCTGGCAGCCGACCTCGTCGGTGGCGGACATGCGTTCCCCTTTTCTCCGGCGACACGACCGGGCGCCCCGCGATCGACCGCCCATCATAGAGGTGGGAATATCGCAAAAATCGCAAAAAGCCGGCCGGTACTGACCTCTCACAACACCGGCCCCGGTTCCCCCGTGCAGGGTGTACACCGACCGTTCCGCCCACCCGGATCCCGGCGTCCCCGCCCGCGGGCCAGGCGGCCGATCACCCGGGGCCGCAGCGCGATTCACGACCGCTCGCACAGCAACCGGCCCGGTGGATCCGACGCACCCTGCATGGTGCGGCGTCAGCATCCACCGGGCAATCACCCCACCCGGTCTGCCAAGGACGTTCGGGTTTTCGTTCGCCTTCGCGAATCGGTGAACACGTACCCGGGATCGTCTACCGCTCGCGCAGGGTCCGCAGGGCACGTTCGGCGACCTCCTCGACCGTGCCGTCCGCGTCGATCGTGACCACCTTGCCCGCGTAATGCTCGAGAACGGGTTCGGTCTGGGTGCGGTACAGGTGCTGGCGGTGGCGGATCACCGCCTCGGTGTCGTCGGCGCGGCCGCGCGCGAGCAGGCGGGTCAGGGCTAGCTCGTCGTCCAGGCGTAGTTCCAGGACGCGATCCAGTTCGCGACCGTGGGCGGCCAGGGCGGTGTCCAGGGCGCGCGCCTGGGCGCGGTTGCGGGGGTAGCCGTCCAGCAGCGACCCCGCGCGGGCGTCGGGTTCGGCCAGGCGGGCGCGCACGATCTCGTTGGTGACTGCGTCCGGAACCAGGGCGCCGCCGGCCAGGGTCGCGCGCAGCTCGCGACCCAGCTCGGTGGGCTGCGCGGCCAGGGCGCGCAGCAGATCGCCGGTGGACACGTGCGGCACGCCCAGCGCCGCGCTCACACCCCGGGCCTGGGTGCCCTTGCCCGCGCCCGGCGGTCCCACGAGTACGACATGCATGCGGCGCGACGACCCTTCCGATCGAAGTTCCCCTGGATATCCAGTGTGCCAGAGGGTTTTTGGATACCGGAGCGACAGCGCGCCCGCGGCCGGGTCCCGGTCAGCGGGACTGACGTTATCCGGTCCGGGCGCGGGCTGGTTCCGTTCGCAGCCGGGGCCAACGGAAGGACGACGCGGTCATGACCGAGACGCAATGGGATATCGACACCGACGTCGTGGTGGTGGGATTCGGTGGCGCGGGCTGCGCCGCCGCGATCGCCGCCCACGACGCCGGCGCGCGGGTACTGATCCTGGAGAAGATGGCGGCCGATCACGCGGGCGGCAGCACCCGGGTCTCGGGCGCGGTGTGGTTCGACAATCAGGATCCCGACCGCGCCGCGGTCTACCTGCGCAGCCTCAGCGCCGGCCTGCCGATCCCCGAACCGGTGGTGCGGAGTTGGGCCGCCGAGACCGCCCGCAACTCCGACTGGATGCGCGCGCTGGGCATCGAGGTCGGCCTGGCCGTGCCCGCGCCGCCGGAGTATCCCGACCTCGAGGGCAGTGACGTCATGCGCGGCTGGATCGGCGTCGAGGGCGTCATGGGCGGCGGAAAGCTGTGGGCCGCACTGTCCGAGGCGGTGCGCGCCCGCGGCATCGAGGTCCGCCTCGCCACCCCCGCCCGCGAGCTCGTCGTGGCCGGCGCGACGGTCACCGGCGTCCTCGCCGACACCGCCGACGGCACCCTGCGCGTGCGCGCCCGACGCGGAATCGTCCTGGCCACCGGCGGATTCGAAGCCGACCCGGACATGGTCCGCGACCACCTGGGCCTGCCCGACCCGGTCGTGTGGGGCACCCCCGCCGCCACCGGCGACGGCCACCGCATGGCCATGAAAGCCGGCGCGGACCTGTGGCACATGTCCAACATGATGACCCTCCCCGGACTGCGCGCCCCCGGCTACACCGCGGGCTTCTACACCGCGTTCCCGCACGCGCGCGGCTACCTCTACCTCGGCCGCGACGGCCGCCGCTGCTGCAACGAAACCGTCGCACTCGGCCACGGCCACGCCCGCGTGCACGGCAGCTACCAGCTGTTCCCCGTCGAACCCATGCACATCTTGTTCGACGAGAACACCCGCCGCGCGGGCCCGATCGTCCCCGGCCGCGACGTGCTCGCGGTGAGCTGGGCCCAGCAGATCGAAGGCTACGACTGGAGCGCGGACAACACCGCCGAGATCGACAAGGGCTGGATCCAGCGCGCGGACACTCTCGCCGAACTCGCGACCCTGATCGGCCTGGACCCCGCGGCCCTGACCGACACCGTCGAGCGCTACAACGCCGCCTGCGCCGCGGGTCACGATCCCGAGTTCGGCCGCCACCCCCGCACCCTGATCCCCCTGACCCAGGCCCCCTACTACGCTTTCGCCTCCGCACCCCTGCTCGGCTGGAGCAACGGCGGACCCCGCCGCGACGAAAACGCCCGCGTCCTGGACCCTTTCGGCGCCCCCATTCCCGGGCTCTACGCCGCGGGCAACGTCAGCTCCACCTACTCCCGCTGCAAGGACGGCGGCTTCCACATCGCCGACGCCCTGGCGTTCGGCCGCGTCGCCGGACAGCACGCCGCCGCCAACTCCTGATCCGAGCCCGCGGTCCACGCCATCGCGGTAGGCGCACCCGCCGACCCGCGCCCGGACTAGGTGTCCGGCTCACACCGGCGCGTGCACCCGCTCGGCACCGATGCGCTCGATGCGGCGCTTGCCCCACGCACCCAGCGGGGCCAGCGCCGCGTTGAGCGCCGCGCCCTCCTCGGTCAGCGAATACTCCACGCGCGGAGGAACTTCGGCGTAGATCTCGCGATGCACCACACCGTCCTGCTCGAGCTCGCGCAGATGCTGGGTCAGCATCTTCTCCGACACCCCGGGCAGCGCGCGCCGCAACTGCCCGAACCGCCGCGACCCGTGCGCGTCGAGCTCCCAGAGAATGAGCGACTTCCACTTCCCGCCCAGCACATCCATGGCCGCGTCGATCCCGCAGAAATATGGCCCGTATCTCTTCTCGCCCATCGCTCACCCTCACTGGCTCGATACTCACCTTTCGGTGCGTATCCCCCGAACATAGTGCGTACTTGTCGCCCAACGCGCACACCGGCACGCTCGATTCCAGCCCGCCGCTCCCGACGGCGGCGACCCGCGAAGGAGCGCTCCCGCCATGACGAACACCCCGCTCGGACCCGCCACCGTCCTGGGCCTCGGCGCGATGGGCCGGGCCCTGGCCCAGACCCTGGTGAAAGCCGGTGTCGCGACCACGGTCTGGAACCGCACCCCCGGCCGCGACACCGACCTCGTGGCCGCGGGCGCGCACGGCGCGAGCACCCCGGCCGAGGCGGTGCGGCGCGACGGACTGCTGATCACCGTGCTGCTCGATCACGCCTCGATCCACGACACCCTGGACCCCATCGCGCACACCCTGTCCGGCCGCCGGTGGGTCAACCTCACCAGCACCTCGCCCGAGGAGTCCCGCGAGCTCGCGCGCTGGGCCGCCGCCCACGGCATCGACTTCCTCGACGGCGGCATCATGGCCGTCCCGCCCATGATCGGCACCCCCGCCTCGGCGCTGTTCTACAGCGGTTCGCGCACGGTGTTCGACACCCACCGCCCCCTGCTCGAACTCTTCGGATCCGCCGAGTACTTCGACACCGACCCCGGCACCGCCGCCCAACTCGATTTCGCCCTGCTGGCCGGCATGTACCTGATGTTCGCGGGCTTCTTCCAGGGCACCGCGATGGCCCGCACCGCCGGTTTCACCGCCACCGACTTCGCCGCCCGCGCCGTCCCGTGGGTCACCGCCATGACCCAGAGCCTGCCCGAGTTCGCCCGCGTGATCGACTCCGGCGACTACACCGCCGAGGTCCAGCACCTGGCCTTCCAGAAGTCCGCCCTCGATGCCATCACCCGCTCGGCGACCGACGCCGGCGTCGACGCCACCCTGATCGCACCCCTGACCGCCCTGGTAGACAAGCAGATCGCCGCGGGCAACGGCGCCTCGGCCTTCGAACGCGTCGTCGAGGAATTGGCCTGACCACCACGACCATTCGGCCCAGGATGCGGTGGAATCCGGAACCAGGCATGGCGATCCTCGACAGCGGTGCGCTCCCCGGACACCGCGCGCGAACCGGTCGTGACCGGAGGATGCGTGCCCGGCTCAGGGAACCCGCCCTGGCGGCTCCGCGCTCGGACACATATGAACCGGTCGAGCCGAATCACGCTTGCCCGGAGCACTTTCCGACCTCGGCTTTCCCCACTTCCGCCCGGGTGGTTCTCATCGGGGCAGGCGCAGGGTGGCGGTGAACGCGGTCAGCGCCTCATCCGAGCCGGCGGCGGCCAGACTCCGCTCGAGGTCCGCGCGGTCGGCACCGGGCAGGGCCGAGAAGACCTCCCCGATCCGGGACTGGGCGTCGGGTTCGGCCGCGGCCAGCACCCGCACCAGCTCCGGCCACAACCCCGCGGTGGTGAGCGTCGCGGCCACCCCGGTCAGCGTCGCCGGAGCGAAATGGGAGATCGTCCCGCCCACGCGCCGGGCCGCCCCGTCCACCCGCCCGGCCAGCGTGAACAGCCCGCGCCACGCGCCCGCCTCGGCGCCGTCCGAGAGCTCGGCGGTCAGCGTCTCGAACACCGCCGGATCGGCGAACACCGCGTTGCCCGCGATCGAATCCGCCGCTCCCGCACAGAAATTTCCGACGGACCGCAGTGTCTCGGGCGCCGCGCCCGCGTCCAGGAACGTCCGGAACAGGGCCTCGATCTCCGCGGCCGAGGCCACCTCGACCAGCGCGTCCCCGATCCCCGCGGCCACGTCGGCGTCGCAGCGCGCGAACACCGACAGCGCCGCGAGCCGCAATTCCGGCGAGCCGTGCACCACCGCGCCCAGCAGTCGCGGAATGCGCCGCTCGGTGCCGGCCAGCAGTTGGCGCACGATCAGCGAGATGCTCTCCCCGGAATAGGCGTACGACGCAGAGCGGATCAACCCCTCGTCATCGTGCACGCCCAGTTCCACCGCGCGGATCAATTCCGGTGTGGCATAGGCCAGGAACGGCCCGGCCGTCACGTAGTCCCCGCGGCGCAGGATCTCGTTCACGATCGCCACCACCGGCGCGGCCGGTGCGATCTCGGCGAGCCTGCCCACCGCGTGCGGATCCATGAACGGCGCGGCCTGCGCGGCGTAGCCGGGCTCGAGCAGCGTGGTCGCCTCGACGGCCTTGCGCGGGTGCTCGACCCCGAGCGCACCGGCCGCGCGCCCGGCCATCACCGGCGGAACCACCCGCTGCACCAGCGGAATCGAGATGCTCAGCGGCACGATCGGCACCAGCAGCGTCAGGCGCGAGAACACCGCGGCGTGCCGGTCGAACATGACCCGGGCGGTGCTCTCCTGGAGTTCGTGCAGCCGCGCCGCCCCCAGTTTCCCGAGATGCTCGAGCCGTTCGACCGGAACGTGCAGGGTCCGCGAGAGCAGGGTGAGCTGCGCCCGGGTGAGCAGGTCGCTCATCCGAGCTTGTTCCCGAACATGATCTTCTTGGCCGCGGTGCTCAACGGCCACGGCAGCGCGCCCACGGTCTTGTCCACCGCCTCCACCATGTCCGCGGCCTCGGTGCGCTGGGCCCGGCGGAAGATCTCGAGCAGATCCGCGGTCTCGGCCTCGGTGAGTCCGTCCAGGGCGGCCACGGGCCCGCCCAGTTCACGCTCGAGTTCGGCTCTGGAATTCACGATGGGCCCCTGTCTGGCGAACCGAGTCGGATCACCCCGTTGTCTCCCCCCAGGTGTACCAAGATCGGGGGTATCGGCGCCAGCCCCGGAATCGATTGTCGCTCACCGCAGATCGGCCGCGATCGCCTCGGCCGCCCGCAACGCCATGGCCATGATGGTGACCTGGGGGTTGACCCCCAGCGAGGTCGGCACCACCGAACCATCGGCGATGTACAGCCCGCTGGTCCCGAAGACCCGGTGCTCGAAGTCCACCACCGCCGTGCGCGCGTCGGCCCCCATGCGCGCGGTACCCAGCGGATGCGGGCCCATCATCCGGAATCGCCGCGCCCCGAGCGAGGTCTCGGCCACCGCCCGCGCCTGCTCGAGGGTGCGGATCGGCGGCATACCCGCGATCGGCAGGGCCACCGCCTGCGCGCCGCCGTGCAGGAACAGCTCCGCCAGCCCCGCGCACGCGTGCTGGAGCGCGGCCAGCATGCGCGGGGTCACGCTGTAGCGGATCAGGGTGCGCCCGCCCGGGCCGATACCCACGCTGCCCACCCCGGTGTCGCGGACCATGGCCCCGAACTGCTCGGTGTGCGCCCAGCGGTTCATCCACTCGGTCAGGCGCGCGCCGTGGAACGGCAGCACCCCGGCCGCGAACTGCGGCGGAATGGACACCCCTTCGAAGGTGCACAGCTCATCACCCAGCCCGTGCACGTGATAACCCTGCGGTATCGCCTCCCACGGCGTCCCGGGCTCGGGCATCATCGCCACCGCGCCCAGCGACGGGTGCACCGACAGGTTGCGGCCCAGCGCGGGCAGGTCGATACCGTTGCGGCGCAACAGCAGTGGCGTCATGAGTGTGCCGGTCGCGACCACCACCGCCCGCGCCCGGATCTCCAGCGCGCGCGGCGCCCCGTGCGTGTCCTGCCCCTCGGCCAGCACCCCCACTGCCCGCCGGTCGTCCATCAGGATCCGGGTGACGCTGAGCCCGGTGTACAGCTGCGCCCCGGCCTCGAGCGCGCGCGGCACCCAGCTGACATTGCTGCTGCGCTTGGCGTCGGTGGGACACCCGTACACGCACTGGCCCCGCCCGTCACAGCCCGCGGCGTTGCGCGGCAGCGGCCCGTGCCCGGCCCCGAGCGCGTCCGCGCCCCGCCCGATGATCTCCGCGACCCGGCCCAGATACTTCGGCTCGGCGTAGGCGATACCGAGTTCGGCTGACACCTCATCGAGGTGCCCGGCGAACGCCCCGGGCGCGAAATCGGCGGGAAAACCCAGGTCGAGCCATTCGCGCAGGACCGCGTCCGGGGTGCGGAACGCGGTGCCGGAGTTGATCGCGGTCGTGCCCCCGACCAGCCGGCCGGTGCTCACCCCCAGCACCGAGTTGCCGACCGCGAGGTTGTATCCGCCGTCGCGCCAATACTTCTGGGTCCGATCGTGCGGTTCGCCGGTGAACTCCGCGCGCCCGGCGTAGTGGCCCTCCTCGACCATGACCACGCCCAGGCCCCGCTCGGTCAGGCGCGCCGCCACCGCCGCGCCGCCGGCCCCGGTGCCGATCACCACCGCGTCGCACTCGATCCGATCGACCGCCGGCACCTCGTCCGGGGTGCTGACGTTGGCCATCCACCCGGGCCTGCGCTCGAGCACCGGCTCGTCGTAGCGCGGCATGCCGATCGCGTCCAGATAGCGCCGGTCACTGAAATGCGCTATTCGCAAAGGTGTTTCGATCGCGGCGACCGCGTGCTGCAGGGCGGGGTTCGCCCGCGCGGCCGTCACCACCGCGACGCGCGCGGACTCGTCCAGCGCCGCGAGCCCGCGCCCGTGCCGGGTGCGCGCCGCGGCGTCGAGCCCGCGCAGGGCCAGGCGCACCCCGGACTGCATGAGCGGGGTCATGTTGCCCACGTACTCGTCGAATCGATCCAGGGTCCCCGACTCCACCGGCGGCACCGCCCCGCCCGGTTCGATCAGCGCCCCGGCCAGCGCGCCGAGCGTGGCCCGCTGGGATTCGCCCAGCATCCCCGCCGGATGCGACCCGTCGGGCAGATCCGCGCGCAGCGAGGTCCACGGCTGGAACGACCGCAGGAAACTCGGATAGTCGTTGGCGAAGAATTGCATGGTGCCCGAGGCGATCTCGCGATCCTCGCGGGACAGCGTGGTGGCCAGGGTGGTCAGGCTCGCGTGCGCGCGCCGCACCCAGCGCACATCCTTGCGCCCGCTCAGGTGCCACGCCCGGCCCGCCTCGTCCCGGAAGTCGATCTCGTAGCTCATCAGCCGTTTGGTCACCGGCAGCGCGATGAGGGTGCCGGTCACCGCGGCACCGTCCACCCACGGGGCCGCGCGGATGGTGCCGGTGATGCGGGCGCGGCCGTTGGTGATGAATCCGCGCGCCCGCCCGGATTCACAGCGCAGGTCCATGGCCACGTGATGGGCGTGCCCGTCGGCGTCGAAGAGTTCGCCGCGCATGGTCTCGAAGAAGGTCGCAGGCATCGGGGGTGCTCCACTCAGACGATCGGCTGCACGTCGGCACGGGGCTCGGGCGCCAGGAATTCCAGCGCGCCACCGTGTTCGCTGCGCAGGGTGAAGGCGTTGGCGTTGACCGGCGCGACGTGCACCGACACCGCCGCGGTCTTGGAATTGAGGCAGTAGCTCGTCGCGCGCGCGGGATTGCGATAGGCCAGGCACACCATCTGCGCCGGATCCGCGCTCATTCGCACCTCGGCGCTGCCGTCGCGCCCGCGCATGCGCAGGGTCCAGTGCGGGAAATCCAGTTCCGGGCGCTGACGCCACAGGTCGACGACGCGGTCGAACCGGAACTCGCGCTCACCCCGGCGCACGACCAGCATCGACAGCAGCGGGGACACCCGGCCCCCGATCCGGGTGCGCCCGGAAGCGCCCTCCATGACCGCGAACGGCTCCGCGCTGCCGGTCTCGGTGAAAACGCAATGCCCCCACGCATATTCGGGGCTGTGCTCGGCGCCCCAGTTGTGGCCCTGCATGCCGTGCCAGCCGTCCAGATCCCAGCGTTCGCCGTCCCACTCCACGAACCCGGACATCGTGGCCACCGGGAACGGGGTCACCAGCTTGTTGCGCGGGAGCTTCGCGTCCAGCAGCCGATCCGACGGCAGCATCGACAACGGCGCGCCCGCCACCGCGGACCGGGTGAACGCCAGATCCCATCGCACCGTGGAGTTCTCGTCCGACAGCGCGCCCCGCGAATCGCCGCCGCGCCCGTGCAGGCTCATCGCCAGCGGGCCCACCGCGATCTCCTGCCCGAGCGCGTTCTGCTCGAAACACGCCGCGGGCAAAGCGATGTCGCGGCACCAGGCCCGGGTGCGCTTGCCGTCGAACATGCTGCACCAGGCCTGCGCGAGGGCGGTGCCGTCGCGGCCGGTGAGGATGGTGGCCTTGATCCACAGCGCGCGCGGGGAGCGCGGGTCGTTGGCGCGGACGAACCACGATTCGACGTGGTCGGTGCCCGGGCGCAGGCGCGGGGCGTTCTGGTCGATGGCGATCATGATGGATCCTCAGAGAGTGGGGGTGCGGCCGAGCAGGGTGAGCAGGTGGTGGCCGGCGCGGCCGTACCCGCGCAGGCGCGAGCCGAGCCGGGGTTCGGCGATCGCGCCGGCCAGCGCGCGCATCGCGTCCTCTAGGTCGGGGGCGTAGGGGTACCACCAGGGGCGTTTGGGACCGAAGGCCGGACCGCGCGGGGCGTCGATGACCTGCACCCAGGCCGCGTCCAGCAGCGCGTCGGTGCCGTGCGACCGACCGAAGCCCGAGCGCGCGACACCGCCCCACGGATACTCCGGCGTCGAATACATGGTCGCGGCAACGTCGTTGATCGCCACCGACCCGGCGTTCAAGCGCCCCGCCAGGGCGCTCGCCCGGTCCACGTCGGCGGAGAACACGCTCGCGGTCAGCCCGTAGTCGGTGTCGTTGTGCAGGGCCACGGCCTGCTCGTCGGTCTCGAACGGGGCCAGCGCGACCACCGGCCCGAACGTCTCCTGCGACCACACCGCGGCGCCGGTGACCCCGGGGCCGCTGACCAGCGCCGGGGTGATCTTGCGGCCGGGCAGGTCCGCGCCGCCGCGCACGTCCAGCCCGCACTCGCGCGCGGCCCGCACGTGCTGCCGCCAGATCTCGCGCTGGCGGTCGTCGATGGCGGGCGCGAGATCGGCGCGGGTGTCCACGCGTCGCAGTTTGTCCTCGAGCCGGACCCGGAACGCCTCGAACAGATCCGCGTGCACCAGCACCCGTTCGATCGAGCAACAGGCCTGTCCCCCATTGAAAGTCGCGCCCCACGCCACCGCCGAGGTTGTGAACTCCAGGTCCGCGTCGGCCAGCACGACGGCCGCGTCGACACCGCCCAGCTCGAGACCCACCGGAATCGGGAACCGGGCCGCGGCCGCCATGACCCGCTGCCCCGTGGCCACCGACCCGGTGAACAGCACCTTGTCCGGGCGGGCCCGCACCAGCGCGGCCCCGAGCGCGCCGTCGCCGGTGGCGCACTGCAGCAGATCGGCGGGCAGCCCGCAGGAGGCGATCAACTCCACCAGCAGCTCCCCCATCCGCGGCGTGAGCTCGGACGGCTTGAGCACCACCGCGTTTCCCGCGATGAGCGCGGGCAGCACCTGGCTGAAGGGGATCAGGAACGGCAGGTTCCACGGCGCGATGGCCACGACGGTCCCGTACGGCCGGTGCGTGCGCACGGCGCTGCGATAGGGCGCGGTCGCCGACCCGATCCGCCCGGGCCCCAGGGTGGCCACCGCGTGATCGAGATGGTGCCGCGCGAGCGCGATGGCCGGAACCACCTCGTGCGCAAGCGCTTCGGCCCGCGGCTTGCCGTTCTCCGCCACGATCGCCCCCGCGATCCGGTCGATATTGCCCAGCAGAATCCCCGGCAGCCCCGCCAGGACCCGCACCCGCTCCCCGACCTCGAGCGCCCCCCACGCGCCCTGCGCGGCCCGCGCCCGCTCGAGCAACGCCACGGCCCGAGCGTCGGTGTCGGCGCCTTCGGCAGCGACGGACACGACGTCACTGCCCGGGGTGTCTCCGGTACCCGAGGTGTCACCGGCGGCTGCGGTGCCCTCGGTGCCCGTAGCACCCCGCATCTGCTCGAGGGGCGTCATCGCCATCTCCTGTCGACATCGAACCGTGGCCAAGTGGCCAAGTGGTCAGACCAATATAGCGATCTGCCTCCGCGCGTCAACAGTGCGGTGAGTCCTTGCCTTCAGCCGGCACGGCAATCGCCCACCCGCGAGGGGCATCAACCGGCCCCGTCTCACCGGGATCCGGCCGGTTGAACCGCTGGCGTGAGTGGGCGGATCGCGAGTGCGATCACCCTCCCGGCTGGAATTGGCATCGCGCACGACCGCCTCGCAGCCGGGTGGCTATCGGCTAACCGGCGGCGGACTCGTGCGCCCGCGAGTGTGTGGAGGCAAGCGAGCGGAAGTTGCTGTGCACCAGGCGAACCGGAGGCGAATCGGCGGCACGTGGTCGCGACGATCGCGGGCGCGCGGGGTCAGGCCGAGGCCAGCAGCTCCAGCATCCCCGCGACCGCGGCGGGCCAGGTGAACTGTTCGGCGCGGGTGCGGGCGGCGTGGCGGCGCTGGGTCGGGGGCAGGGCCAGGACGCCGGTCACCGCGTGGGCGAAGGCGGCGGGGTGGTCGGCGGCGACCGCGCCGCAGTCGGCGGTCACGATGTCGGCCAGGGCCGAGGAGCGACTCGCCACCACCGGGGTGCCCGCGGCCAGGGCCTCGAGCGCGGCCAGACCGAAGGTCTCGTGCGGGCCCGGGGCCAGGGAGACATCGGCGCTTGCGAGCAGGGTCGCCAGCGCGGTGCGGTCGTTGATGAAACCGGTGAACCGCACCGCGGGCCGCCCGTCCGCCAGCGCGGGCACCGTGCGCGCCCGGCGCTCGAGCGCCTCGCGGCGCGGCCCGTCCCCGGCCACCACCAACCGCGCCGGTACGCCCTCACGGCGCAGGGCCGCAACGGTTTCGATACTGCGATCGACCCGCTTCTCCACCGAGAGCCGCCCGCAATGCACCAGCAGCGGATACCGCTCCGCGCCCAGGTCCGCGCGCAACCGGTGGTCGTGGCGGTGCGGGCTGAACATGTCCAGATCCACCCCCAGCGGCACCAGCGACACGTTCGGCGCGTCGATCCGCTCGAACTCCTGGCGCGCGAACTCGGTCGTGCAGATGACGATGTCGTACTCGCGGGCGGTGCGCCGATTGGCCAGGTCCGCCGCGGCGCGCGCGGCCGGGCCCGGCAGCGCCTGACTCAGCAGCCGGTCGAGGCGCTCGTGCGAGATCATCACCCCGGCCACGTCACGCCGCCGGGCCCAGCGGCCGAAACCCCTGAGCGTCAAGCGATCCGACACCTCCAGGGCCTCGGGTCGCATCCCGCGCAGCACATCGGCCACCCGTCGCGGATCCGCCGCCCGATATCCGCCGGTGCCCGGGATGCGCGGCGCGGGCACCGTGACGCGCAGGACGCCGGAGTCCAGGATCTCCTCCGAGCGCCGCGCCCCCGGCACGATCAGCACCACCTCGTGCCCCGCCGCGACGTATCCCGCGCCCAGATGATGCAGTGCGGTGCGAAGTCCCCCGGAGCGCGGACCGTAGAAGTTGGCCAACTGAACGATGCGCACCCGGCTGATCGTGCAGGGCCCCGGGTGACCGGCGGCACCCCGGCGACGAACACCCGGTGAACTCCCCCCGAAGAACCGGCCAACCCCGACGCACTGGTCTGGCCGCTTGACCTCTTGCTGACCCGCCCCTAGCGTTCCGATCATGGCAATCAAGCGGATCGACCGCCGGACGGTGCCCGATACCGTCTTCGAACAGCTCGTGGACGAGGTCCTCGACGGCGAATTGCCACCCGGCTCGGCCCTGCCCGCCGAACGCCAGCTCGCCGAGACCCTCGGCGTCTCCCGCCCGACCGTGCGCGAGGCCCTGCAGCGCCTGGCGCACACCGGATTGGTGGAGGTCCGCCAGGGCGGTTCGACCACGGTCCGCGACTACCGCCGCCACGCCGGCATGGACATGCTCCCGCGCCTGCTGCTGCGCAAGGGACAACTCGATCCCGCGGTCATGCGCTCGATCCTGGAGACCCGCCGCCTCATCGGCCGCGAAGCCGCGGGCCTGGCCGCCGAACGCGCCGGCGCCGACCTCGCCGCACCCCTGACCGAGATCGTGGAAGCCCTTGCCGCGACCCAGGATCCGATCGCCCGCCAGCTGCACGCCCTGAACTTCTGGGACCTGCTGGTCGACGCCGCGGACTCCCTGGTCTTCCGCCTGCTCTACAACGATCTGCGCGCGGTCTACGAGCCCGCCCTGGCCGCCCTCGCGGTCCTGATGGCGGCCGAGGTGGGCCGCGCCGACCTGTACCGCGCCCTGGCCGAGGCGGTCCTGGACGCCGACGCCCCCGCCGCCCGCGATCTCGCCGAGTCCCTGCTGAACCTGGCCGCCACCGAGTTCGCCACCGCCCTCGCCGGCGAATCCGCCACCCACCCCTAGCCGATCCGCCGTACTGCGTTCCGGTTTCACTCTCGCCGTACCGGTGGCACGCACACCGCCCGGTACCTAGAATTCATCTTTGCGGCCATCTCTGCGAGAAGGGGACAGCCCCAATGGATTCGGTACCGTCACACCCCGCCGTCGCCGCCGCCCTGGGCGTGCTCGCCACTCTCGACGACGAATTCCACCCCCTCGCCCTGGTCGAACGCGGTGACGCCGCCGTGGCGATCCTGCTGGAGAGCAGGGACTTTCGCGTCGTGGTCATCGTCGAACACCGCGCCGCGGGCTGGGTGGCCCCCGCCATGATCACCGGCACCCCGCGCCGCCCCGCGCCCGCCCGCGGCATCCGCACCCTCGAACACCGCCCGCTGCTGCGGATGAGCCGAAAACGCTTCACCCCCACCAACGGTGGCGGCGCGCCCGCGGCCACCAGCTGGTTCGCGGTCCTGGGCACCGCCGCCGCCGACGCCGCGACCCTCACCCTGGACTCGAGCATCGACACCCACACGACCTCGGTCACCCCCTCGGGCCTGGCCTTCGCCCTGGTCCGCACCCCCACCCGCGAACAACCCCGCATCCACCTGCGCACCCTCGACGGCCGCCTGATCCCCGTCGACAAATAACGGCGAAGGCCCCCGAACACCATGTTCGAGGGCCTCCGAGATCGGACAGGCGAGCCCGTCAAGCCTTGGCGTCGCCCGAATCCGCCGCTTCCACAACGGGTTCGGGCACCGGCTCGGTCAGCAGATCGATCTGCTCGCCCACGTACCGCATGATCACCGCGACCACCGCCACCACCGGTACCGCCAGGAACGCCCCGACGATCCCGTACAGCGAGCCGCCGACGGTCACCGCCAGCAGCACCACCACCGCGTGCAACTGCATGCTGCGGCTCTGCAGAACCGGCTGCAGCACATTGCCTTCCAGCTGCTGCACCACCACGATGATCGCCAGCACGATCAACGCGGTCGTCACGCCGTTGGCGACCAGGGCCACCAGCACCGCGAGCGCACCGGCGACGAACGCGCCCACGATCGGCACGAATCCGCCCAGGAACGTCAGCACGGTCAGCACCGCGGCCAGCGGCACGTGCAGGATCAGCAGACCGCCGCCGATCAGCACCGCGTCGATCAAACTCACCAGCGCCTGCGTGCGGATGAATCCGCCCAGGGTGACCCACACCCGGCTGAGCACTTCCTCGATGTGCGTGCCGCCCTTGCTGCCGATGATCGAGTGCAGCCACGGCAGCAGCCGGGGCCCGTCCTTGACGAAGAAGAACGTCAGCACCAGCACCAGGAACAGCGTCACGATCGCCGAGGTGGCGGTGCTGACCCCGGTGAACACCCCGCCCGCGATGCGCTCGGCGCTGGACTGCAACTTGTCCACGATCGCCGAGACACCCGAATTGAGTTGCTCCTCGCCCACATTCAGCGGCGGTCCCTGCAACCAGTCGCGCACCCGGTTGACGCCCTCGGTCGCGCGGTCGGCCAGTTCCGGGGACTGATCCACCACCGACGGCACGATCAATCCGATGACCCCGGACAGAATGGCGATGAACCCGAGCACGGTGATCGACGCGGCCAGCGCGGGTTTCAAGCCGTGCTCGGTCAGCCAGCGGGTCGGCGGCCACAGCACGGTGGACACCACGATCGCCAGCGCCACCGGCAGCAGCGCCACCCAGAACTTGTCGATCAGGAATCCGAGCACCCACGCGCCCGCGGCGATGGCCACGATCGCCAGCGACCACTTCGCCAGCCACAGCACCCCACGCCCGATGACGGTGCCGCGGTCGGGCCGCTCGTCCTTCTCGGTTTCGGTCACGTCGTCTTTCACGCCCACAGTCTGGCATGTAACCCGAAACAAACCCGGCAATCAGGATCTCGGTCACCTATCGCGCGAACACGCCCGGCCGGGCGGCGCGAGCGTGAATCCCCCGGTACTTCGGGGCCGGGCAGACACGCGCATCGCCCGCGCGCGAGATCACGGTCCCGCGCGGGCGCGACCCGATCGACCGGCACGCCGACCGGGCCCGGACCAGCCGGTAACCTTCCCTTTCATGAGTGCAGGCCTGTTCGGACTTCTCGACGATGTTGCGGCTCTGGCCCGACTCGCGGCAGCGTCCATCGACGACATCGGCGCGGCGACCGGTAAGGCGACCGCCAAGGCCGCGGGCGTCGTGATCGACGACACCGCGGTGACACCGCAATACGTGCACGGCATCACCGCCGACCGCGAGATTCCGATGATCAAGCGGATCGCCCTGGGCTCGCTGCGCAACAAGCTGCTGTTCATCCTGCCCGCGGCACTGATCCTGAGTCAGTTCGCACCCTGGGCGCTGACCCCGATCCTGATGATCGGCGCGACCTACCTGTGCTTCGAGGGCGCGGAGAAGGTCCTCGGCCGATTCCTGCACCACGACGATCACGCGGCCGCGGACAAGGGCCCCGCCGACGAGAAGGCGATGACCGCCGGCGCGATCCGCACCGACTTCATCCTCTCCGCCGAGATCATGGTCATCGCCCTCAACGAGGTCGCCGACCAGCCCTTCGTTCCGCGCCTGATCATCCTGATCGCGGTCGCCCTGGTCATCACCGCCGCGGTCTACGGCGTGGTCGGCATCATCGTGAAGATGGACGACGCCGGCCTGGCCCTGGCCCAGCGTTCCTCGTCGTTCGCCCAGACCGTCGGCCGCGGCCTGGTCTCGGCGATGCCCAAACTCCTGTCGGTCCTGTCGACCGTCGGCACCGTCGCGATGCTCTGGGTCGGCGGCCACATCCTGCTGACCGGCACCGACACCCTCGGCTGGCACACCCCCTACGGCTGGGTCCACGACGCCGAGGAAGCGATCCGCGACGCGGTAGGCGGCGTCGGCGGCGTCCTGGCTTGGCTCGCCAACACGACCGTCTCGGCGATCATCGGCTTCGTCGTCGGCACGATCGTGGTCCTGGTGGTCCAGTTCCAGCCCTTCGGCAAGAAGAAGCACTGACCCGGCCGCTGCCCTCGCAGCACCGGACCGATCCACACACGAAGGCCCGCGGCAGGATGCCGCGGGCCTTCGCGCACCTCGTGGGCCCGAAAGCCCCTCGGTGCCAAACGATTCGAGGTAGTAGCGCCCGGGTGATCGCGAAATCTCTACTGTCCGAGCTCGAGTGGGGAGCCGCCGCCGACAGGCGCACCCGCACCGCGACCGCTGGGACGGACGCGACCCGGCCCGCGAACCACCGGCCCCACTGGGCCTACCCGCGAATAGCTGCTGACCAGCACTAATCTGTTCGACAGGACGAGAACGGCCCCCAACATCGAGGTGGGAAGGCGGACCTGTCGTATGTGTACCCGAGTGCTGTGGCCCGACGCGGGCGGGGCGGTCCTGGTGGGCCGGAACATGGACTTCGCGCGTGATCTGATGACCAACCTGTGGAAGCACCCGCGTGGGGTCGAGCGCGACGACGGGGTGTCCGGATCGCTCACCTGGACCTCGGAATACGGCAGTGTCATCGCCGCGGCCTTCGACATGACCACCGTCGACGGCATGAACGAGCGCGGGCTGGCCGGTCACATCCTGTGGCTGGCCGAATCCACCTACGGCGACCCCGACCCCGCGCGCACCCAGCTCAGCCAAGCCGTCTGGTTGCAGTACTTCCTGGACAACTTCGCCACCGTCGCCGAGGCCGTCGCCTGGATCGCCGACACCGACGTGCAGGTCGTGCAGATGGACGACCCCACCGGCGGTGTGCGCCCCGGCCTGCACCTGGCCCTGGACGACGCCACCGGTGACTCGGCGATCATCGAATACATCGACGGGCAGCCGAAGGTTTATCACTCCCCGGACTACCGGGTGATGACGAACTCACCGACCTTCGACCAGCAGCTCGAGCTGGTGAAGCGGTTCGAGGGACTCGGTGGCGGCGATCCACTGCCCGGGTCGACGCTGCCCGCCGACCGGTTCGCCCGCGCCTCCTACTACTCCGGCCGCCTACCGCACCCGGAGAACCAGGTCGCGGCGATCGCCGCGATGTTCTCGGTGATGCGCAACGCCGCACAGCCCTTCCGCATCCCGGACCCGGGCAAACCCGACGCCTCGCAGACCCTCTGGCAGGTGGTGCTGGATCTGACCAACCGCCGGTACGTCTACGAGTCCACGACCCGCCCCAACGTGGTCTGGGTCGATCTCGCGGACCTGGACTTCAGTGCGGGCAGCCCGCAGACGAAACTGGATCTCATCGGCGATCTGGCCGTGCAGGGCGGTATCGCGGGCAATGTCAGTGACAAGTTCGCGGACAAGGGACCGATGAAATTCCTGTCCGTCGCGACGTAAGTCGCGAGCACCCCGGAAACAAAAAACTCGCCGGATTCTTTGTCCTGCAAAGAATCCGGCGAGTATCTGTGTCGAGAGGGGGACTTGAACCCCCACGTCCCTAAGGACACTAGCACCTCAAGCTAGCGCGTCTGCCATTCCGCCACCCCGACCGGTGTGCTCCGCAAGATTATCGGATGGGACCGTCCGAAACAAAATCGGCCTATTTCGGGTGGTCCGCGGTGGTGTGGGCGGTTGCCGCCGGGCTCGGATCGAGCCCGGTCGGCGACCCCCATCAACTCAGTTGGTCAACGCCTCCAGCAGCGCGGCGCGCTGGCGAGAGCCCAGACCACCGATACGGCGGTCGGCGGGGATTTCCGCCTCATCCATCAGCTTCGCGGCCTTGACGGGGCCGATTCCCGGGAGCGCCTTGATCACGGCCGCCACCTTCGTCTTCTTGACCAGGTCTTCCTTGTCTGCGCGCTTGAGCACCTCCGCCAGACTGACCGATCCCTTTTTGACCTGCGCGATCAATTCCGAGCGGGCCTTGCGAACCGCGGCGGCTTTGGCCAGCGCCTCGGAGCGTTGTTCGGGGGTCATTGTGGGCAGAGCCATATGTCCTTACCTTTCACTCGTTCGCTGGTACGTCGGCGTCGAGTAAACATGACGCTTGCGCTGTCGCAGGTACGACACACCGCGTGTTTCGGTGCAACACGTCGAGCGACCTGCTGAAAACTGTCCAACATCCCAGGTCAAGCGTCCAGCCGGTGTGTGTCGAAGACACCTGGCAAATACGGGGTTCATCGGGGCGAATCAGTACTACGGTGGGCCCGAAACTCACCCGAGCACCGGTGAAAGGCGGGGCAAGTGAACACGTCGCTCTCGTATGCCTCCTCGACCGTGACCGACCGATTCGACCTCGCACCGGACCTACCGCTGGCGGCCCTATACGCCGGCGCCGAGCCCCTGACCTGGAACGGAGCCAGCGTCTACCCGGTCCACACGGTCGCGCTCGGCGTCTCCCCCACCACGATCACCCTCACGCTGCGCGCCGCCGGGCCCCGGCGCGGGGTGCACGGGCTGGGCATCGGGCTCGGCGTCGAGGACGGTCACGTACTCCTGAACGGCAGACAGTTGCGGGGGGTTGACGTGTGGACCGATGCCATGGCCGAGGGCATCGATCTGCGGATCTGCCCGGCCTCCGCCGCGGCGAGCATCGCCCTGACCCCGGTGTGGGTGGACGAGTTCGGCGAGATCATCTCCTGGACCGGCAATTACGGCATGCTCGTCACCCGCGAGCCCACCTGCGCGGTCCTGCACTGCAGCACCGGCGTCGGCCCCGCGGACTTCACCGAACTGGTCGTGGAACTGCGCACCGCGCCGACCCCGCCCGACCCGATTCCGCCCGCCGACGCCGGCCGCTACGGACGCGCGCTCTACGACCTCGGCGTGGCTATGCACGGCCGCGGCGAAGTCCACCAGGCCCACGAATTGTGGCGGCAGGCAGCCGATTCCGGCCACGCGGGCGCGGCCTACGACCTGGCGGTGGTGCTGCTGCGGCAGGGCGATCTCGCCGAGGCCGAACGCTGGTGGCGGACCGCCGCCGACCACGGCGACACCCGCGCGGTGGCCGGTCTCGCCGAGGTGCTCGAACGTCGCGGCAACCTCGCCGAGGCCAGAATCTGGCGTGCCGCGCTGGCGACCGAACACTCGCACTGAGCCGCGGGAACCGGCACGTGCCGAACAGCGCGGCACGTCCCGGGTGGATCTAGACCGTGCGTGACCGCCCGCGCCGAACTCGGCGGGCGGGCGGTCACGACCGTGTCGGCTCATCCTCGACGGCGGCCCGACCGGGCGATCCCCGGTGCGCGGCGGCACAGCGTGCACCCTGTGCCACCGCGCACCGTCACCTCACGCGCCCCGAACCGCCGACCCGTCCTTGTACAGCCGCAGGTACTGCCCGGTCAGCGAATCCGGGTCCCGCAGCAGCTCGGCGGGCGTACCCGTGAACACGATCTCGCCGCCGTTCTTGCCCCCGTCCGGCCCGAGATCGATCACCCAGTCCGCGTGCGCGACCACGTCGAGATTGTGCTCGATGACGATCACGGTGTTGCCGCGCTCGACCAGTCCGTCCATCAGTCGCAGCAGGGTGTCCACATCGGACATGTGCAGGCCGGTGGTCGGTTCGTCCAGCACGTACACGCTGCCGCTGTTCTGCAGCTGCGTGGCCAGTTTGATGCGCTGACGCTCGCCGCCGGACAGCGTGCTCATGGCCTGCCCCAGGCTCAGATAGTCGAGCCCGACCTCGATCATGGTGCGCAACTTGGCATTCAGCGCCTTCTCCGGGAAGAACTCGACGGCGGTCTCGGCCGACATCTCCAGTACGTCGGCAATCGACTTGCCGCGCAGGGTGAGTGCGAGCACCCGGTCGGAAAAGCGCCGCCCGTCACAGGATTCGCAGTGCGTGGTCACCGGGTCCATGTAGGCGACCTCGGTGATGATGACCCCGCGCCCCTCGCACTCCTTGCACGCGCCGTCGGAGTTGAAGCTGAACAGGCTCGCGGGCTCGCCGGTGGCCTTGGCGAACAGCTTGCGGATGGGGTCCATGAGCCCGAGGTAGGTCGCGGGCGTGGAGCGCGAGGACGCCGCGATCGCGGACTGATCGACGAACACCGAATCGGGATAGCGCTTCATGAACTCGGCGCGGATCAGGCTGCTCTTGCCCGATCCGGCCACGCCGGTGACGGCGGTCAGGATGCCGGTCGGAATCCGCGCGGACACGTTCTTGAGGTTGTGCGAGGTCGCGTTCTCCACGAGCAGTTCCCCCGTCGCGGCCCGGAAGATCTCCTTGACCGCGAACGCCCGGCGCAGTGCCTGCCCGGTGAGGGTCTCCGCCCGGCGCAGGTCCTCGAAGCTGCCGGTGAACATGATCTCGCCGCCGTGCGCGCCCGCGCGCGGCCCGACGTCGACGATGTGGTCCGCGATCTGGATGACATCGGGGTCGTGTTCGACGACCAGCACGGTGTTGCCCTTGTCCCGCAGCGCTTCGAGCATGTGGTTGAGCCGCCCCACGTCGCGCGGATGCAGGCCCACGCTGGGTTCGTCGAAGATGTAGGTCATCCCCACCAGCGTGCTGCCCAGGTGCTTGATCATCTTCAGGCGCTGGCCCTCGCCGCCGGACAGGGTCGCGGTCGGGCGATCCAGGCTCAGGTAGCCCAGGCCGATGTCGGCGACCCGGCCCAGCGCGACGCGGGTGGCGTCGATCAGCCCCTGCGCCGCGGGATCGGTGACCTCGCCGAGCACCTCGAGCAGATCGGTGATCTGCAGGCGCGTCCACTCGGCGATGTTGCGGCCGTTGATCTTCGTGGCGAGCGCTTTCTCGTTGAGCCGCGCGCCGTTACACGCCGGGCACACGCCCTCGGTGAGGTACTTCTGGATCTGCTCGCGGGTCTTCTCCGACAGTCCGGAGGTGTCGCGCTTGACCCGCGAGCGCGTGAACTTGTCCGCCAGCCCTTCGTAATTCGCCTTCCACGTGCCCTTGTTGAAGGTCAGTTCCACCTTGCCGCCGGTGCCGTGCAGCAGGTCGTGCCATTCGTCGTCGGTGTAGTCGGCGAGCTTCTTGTCCAGGTCGAAGCGCCCGGAGTTGCCGTAGAGCTGCCAATCCCCGCTGCCCACCGCGTAACCTGTCAGCAGGATCGCGCCCTCGTTCAGCGATTTGCTGCGATCGACGAGCTTGTCCGGGTCGACGGTGACGCTCATGCCGAGCCCGTCGCATTCGGTGCACATGCCCTGCGGGGTGTTGAAGGAGTAGTCGTAGACGAGCCCGGTCGAGGGCGCGCCGAAGCGCGCGAACAGGGCTCGGATGAGCGCGTAGATGTCGGTCATGGTGCCGACCGTGGAGCGCGGACCGCCGCCGACGGCCTTCTGATCGATGATGACCGGCGCGGTGAGGTTCTCGATGGCCTCGGCGTGCGGTCGTTCGTAGCGCGGCAGGAAGTTCAGGATGAAGGCCGGGAAGGTGGCGTACAGCTGGCGCTGGGATTCCACGGCGATGGTGTCGAACACGATGGAGGACTTGCCGGAGCCGGAGACGCCGGTGAATACGGTGATCTTGTTCTTGGGGATCTCGACCGAGATGTTGCGCAGGTTGTGCTCGCGGGCGCCGAGCACCCGAATGATGTCCGTGGCGGGAGTGGGCATCCCACCACCATGCCCTACGTACCCCCCGAAACATGCGCACGTGTGTGACGCAAATCACATCGAATCGGACAAATCTCAGGGTCGAGTCCGGATTGCCGATCGATCGCGCCGCTCTACGCTGATCGGCGATCGCGGCGGTCCGAATCCGCCGCGCGCGACCAGCGGTATTCGAAAAGAGGATCGACCATGAAGACCCTGCGATGGACGGCCGGCGCGGCCGCCGCCCTCTTCGCCGTGACGATGCTGTCCGGCTGTACCGAAGTCGAGCGCGCGCTCAATCAGGGCGGGGACACCAAGTGCAGCGAGTACCTGTCCCAGCAGCCGGACTCCCAGCGGATCACCGTCACCAAGTTCATCAAGCAGCAGACCGGCAACGACAACGAACCCACCGGCACCTCAGTCGATTTCACGATGAGCACCGTGCAGGCCCTGTGCCAGGTCCAGGCCAACAGCGAGACCCCCATCAAAAACGCTGACATCGCAGGCATTTTCATGAACAAGTAGCCTCTGACCAGCCGATTTCTCATCCGGGCGACAGCTCGGCTACTGTAGTCGAGCACCACCGGTCGGGGTGGCGGAATGGCAGACGCGCTAGCTTGAGGTGCTAGTGTCCTTAGGGACGTGGGGGTTCAAGTCCCCCTCTCGACACAGCAGGGCCCCAATTTCTCC
>NZ_JBSHMS010000040.1:0-60056 GCF_053645575.1 Nocardia sp. NPDC055321 | reverse complement strand
TCGCGGCCCGCCCGGTTCTGGACTGAGTGGAGCGGGGGAGCGAAGCGGAGGAGCGGAGGGAGGGAAGAACCGGGCTTCGGGGGCCGCGAACCGCCCGGAGCGAAGCGGAGGGCAAAATAAGCACAGTGGCAGCTACGGAGTTCTCGTTCAAAGTCGGTACCCGGCTCGAGGGTCGGCACGGCCGATCCGGTCTGATCAGCACTCCGCACGGGGACATCGCGACCCCGGCGTTCATTCCGGTCGGCACCAAGGCCACCGTGAAAGCGGTGCTGCCCGAGACCATGAAGGACCTCGGGTCGCAGGCGCTGCTGTCCAACGCCTACCACCTGTACCTGCAGCCGGGACCGGACATCGTGGACGAGGCCGGGGGCCTGTCGAAGTTCATGAACTGGCCGGGGCCGACCTTCACCGACAGCGGCGGCTTCCAGGTCATGTCGCTGGGCGTGGGCTTCAAGAAGGTGCTGGCCATGGAATCGGTCGGCGTGCAGAACGACGACGTGATCGCCGCGGGCAAGGAACGCCTGGCGCACGTCGACGACGACGGCGTCACCTTCCGCTCGCACCTGGACGGCTCCAGGCACCGCTTCACCCCCGAGGTGTCGATGGGCATCCAGCATCAGCTGGGCGCGGACATCATGTTCGCCTTCGACGAACTCACCACCCTCATGAATACCCGTGGCTACCAGGAGGAGTCGCTCGAACGCACCCGCCGGTGGGCCCAGCGCTGCCTGGACGAGCACGAGCGGCTCACCGCCGCGCGCTCGCACCGCCCGTACCAGGCGCTGTTCGGCGTGCTGCAGGGCGCGCAGTACGAAGACCTGCGGCGCAAGGCGGCTCGCGATCTCGAAGCGCTGCGCGGTTCGGAGGGAACGGAATTCGACGGCTACGGCATCGGCGGCGCGCTGGAGAAGCACAATCTCGGCACCATCGTCGGGTGGTGCTGTGACGAACTGCCCGAACACAAACCGCGCCACATGCTCGGCATCAGCGAACCCGAGGACATCTTCGTCGCGGTCGAGAACGGCGCGGACACCTTCGACTGCGTGAATCCCTCCCGGGTGGCCCGCAACGCCGCCATGTACGTGGACAAGGGCCGGTTCAACATCAATACCGCTCGTTTCAAACGAGATTTCACGCCCATCGACGAGACCTGCGACTGCTACACCTGCGCGAACTACACCCGCGCCTACATCCACCACCTGTTCAAGGCCAAGGAGATGCTGGCCTCCACGCTGTGCACCATCCACAACGAGCGCTTCACCGTGCGCCTGGTGGACCGCGTGCGCGAGAGCATCGACGGCGGCTACTTCCAGGACTACAAGACCGAGTTCCTGGGGCAGTGGCGCGGGCGCGTGAAGTCGCCGGAGGACTAGCTCGCCGCCGGTTCGACCGGCCGGGGCAGGCCGCGCGCGAATTCGCCGGCGATGCTCGCGAAGGCGCGAATGCGGGCGTCCTCGTCGGCGGCGCGCCAGAACAGTCCCCAGGCGATCCGCGGGCCGTCCGGCACCGGAATCCAGCTGACCTGGGGATGGCGGTAGTGCTCGGCCATCAGATCGGTACCGAGGCAGGCCCCGTGGCCCTCCGCGGTGAGTGCGAGCAGTTCGGTGTGGGTGGCCGCGCGCAGGCCCGAGTTCAGTGGCTTGCCCTGCGGGGTGCGGGCCGGGATCTGCGCGCGCATCCAGTACTCGGGCACCCCGTCGATGCCGAGTAGCGGCAGCTCGCCGATCTCCTCCATCGAGATCGAATCCTGCTGCGCCAGCGGGTGATTCGAGGCGATGGCGAGCACGCGCGGATCGCGTCGCAGGATCGGCCCGGTGCGCATGTCCGGTTCGTTGATCGGGCCCAGCGTGCACAGGATGTCGACGGTGTTCGCGCGCAGCCCGCCGATCCATTCCGAGAGCTGGGATTCGCGCACCTGCACCTCGCACGCGGGGTACGCGGCGCGGAACAGATCCACGACCGCCCGCAGGATCGGCGTGGTGCCCGCGCCCTGGTAGCCCACGCGCAGCACCCCGGACACGTCGCGGCCCGCGGCCACCGCGCGGGCCACGGCCCGCTGGATCTGCCGGAAGCCGGGTTCGAGATCCTCGCGGAGCTGTTCGCCGATCGGCGTCAGCCGGACCTGGCGGCTCGTTCGCTCGAAAAGCGGTGCGCCGATGCGACGTTCGAGTTTGGCGATGGTCTGGCTCATCCGCCCCTGGGAGAGCCCGAGGCGTTGCGCGCTACGGCCGAAATGCAATTCCTCGGCCAGGGTCAGGAACGCCTCGATCTCGTGCCGTTCCATGATCATCAGCCTCCGGGTCGATCGACGGCCGTCGCACCGGCCGCGGACATCGTACTGGACTCGCCGCCGGTCACCTCGGTCGATAAGCCGGGCTAATCGATGCATCAGCGAATCGTCATTGCCGGGCGCGCGCCGCGCCCGCGAGGATCGAGGAGCCGTCGAGCACGCTGGAAGGGAGACGGGGCCTTGGGAATTCCGCTGTGGGAGCCGCCGTCACGGGCGCTGGAATCACCGCGCCGGCCGAGACGAGCGCGCGGTGCCGCCGCCGAATCGCGGGCGACCGAGTTGCGGGCCACCGTCCACCTGCGCTTTCGTATCGAGCCGGATCCGGTTGCCGCACAACGATCGCCGGAGGCGGCGGACATCGACCTGCGCGCCGCCGCGGTGCAGGGCCTGGCCGCGGCGCTGCTGCGCACCAACGGCGCGATCACCGACGCCCAGCTCGATCTGGCCCGCCTGAGCGGGCTCACCGACGCGGAGATCGTCGAGGTGATCGCCAACGCGGCCACCCGAATCCTGGGCGTTTACCTGGACAACGTCGCCGGCGCCGGGGTCGTCACGACCGTCGTACCGGCCGCGGACGAGTGGGGAGTCTCGTGAATCTGCCCGGCCGCCTGCCGAGTCCGGGCACCTGGCACATCGATCCGTTCCACACGAACGCGCAGTTCGTGGCCGTGCATCGGGGCGCGGGCCGGGTGCGGGGCCGGTTCACCCGCGTGCGCGGCACCTTCGAGGTGGCCACCAGTCTGGTGCACAGCACCGCGACGGTGTCCATCGACGCCGGGAGCGTGCACACCGGGCTGGCCGTGCGCGACCGCCACCTGGGCTCGGCCGAGCTGCTCGATGTCGAGACCTACCCGGAACTGGTCTTCGAGGGCGCGGGCCTGATCCTGGACGCGGACGGGCACGGCACCCTGTCCGGGCAGCTGACGGTGCACGGGGTGACCCGCACGGTCATCCTGACGGTCTCCTGGCTGGGCAGCGCCCCGGATCCGTTCGCCGACGACGAGGAGCACATCGCCTTCTCGGCCGGCACCACCGTCTCGCTCGCCGACTTCGGCATCACCGCGCCGAAGGTGCCCGTGCTCGCGATCCGGTTGATCGAGGACCGCGTCGACCTGGAACTGGATGTGGTGCTCATCCGATACGACCCCGCGGCCCTGCTGGCGGAGATGCCGCTGGGCTGAGCGCGGGCATCGGTTCGCGGTCCGCCCGGTGGGGTGCGGACCGCGAACCGGCGGAGTCAGCTCTCCAGAGCGGGCTTGTCCAGGGGCCGGTAGCTGGGCTCCTTCTTCTTCAGGAACGCGATCACCCGGTAGGTGATGGGCAGCACGATGATCTCGGCGAGCGTCTTCCAGACGAAGCCGACGATCACGTAGTTGATGAACTGCCCCCACGAGGAGATGCCGATGACACCGGCCGCGATGGAGCAGAAGATGAGCGTGTCACCGAACTCGCCGACGACGGTCGACCCGATGAGCCGCGCCCACAGGTGCTTCTCCTTGGTGCGCTCCTTGATGGCCACCAGGGTGGCCGAGTTCAGCATCTCGCCGACGAAGAAGCCGAGGAGCCCGGCGGCCACCATGCGCGGGGTGTGGCCCATGACCCCGGCGAAGGATTCCTGGTAGGCGGGATCCATGGCGGGCAGGGCGATGGCGATCTCGAAGGCGAGCACCGCGACCAGCAGCGTGCCGAAACCCAGGTAGATCGCGCGGCGCGCGGCCTTGAAGCCGTACACCTCGCTCAGCACGTCGCCGAGGATGTAGGCGAAGGGGAACAGGAACCAGGCGCCGTCGGTGGTTATCGGCAGAATCTCGATCGGCCCGAGCTTCAGGGACTGATCGGTGAAGAATTGAACGCCCTTGGTGGCGCAGATGTTCGAGATGATCAGTACTGCCGTGAACAAAGCCACGACCGGTGTGTAATAACCCCCCGCCGCCTTCGCGAAAGCCGCGTGTTCGGTAGCGGGGCGTCCAGATCCGGCGGTGTCCGCCGGTAATAGTGCATCACTCACGAACAAGACAGGATACCCGTGTCGCGTTCGGGTGGAATAGGCTGGGCTGATGACGAATGCCGGCGGTTCCGACGAGTGGTGGAAACAGTACGGCGGTGAAGGGGTCTCGCCGGATTCCGCGCCATCGGGCGCGGGGGCGAATCCGGTGACGCCGCCACCGGCAGGCTATTCCTCCGCACCGAACCTGAGCAAGCCGCAGGACGCGCAGTCCGGCGCGCCGCAGTATCCGAATTATCCTCCGCCGCAGCCGAATCCGGGTACCCCGTATCCGAACTCGGGCGGGTACGCGCAGCCCGGTTCCGGCGGCTTCGCGCAGCCCACGCCGGGCGGTTACGGTCAGCCCGCGTCGGGCGGGTTCCCGCAGCCGGGACCGGCGGCCCCGGGCTACGGCTACCAGCAGCCCGGATACGGGCAGCCCGGCGGCTACCAGCCCTACGGGTACGGGCCGCAGGGCATGGGCACCAACGGCATGGCCATCGGCGCGCTCATCACTTCGATTCTCGGCCTGACCACGCTGTTCTTCTGCTTCCTGCCGATCGGTTCGCTGGTCGGGCTGATCCTGGGCGTGATCGCGCTGAACCAGATCAAGCAGAGCGGCCAGGAGGGCCGCGGGCTCGCGCTCGGCGGCATCTGGGTCGGCGCGGGCGGGCTGGCGCTGGGCATCCTGCTGTGGGTGATCATCGGCGCGGCCTTCCTGGGTACCAGCAGCTACTGACCGGCGGCCCGCGAAATGCCGTGCGGCGAACGATAACCGGGGCTCGATCCCGGCCGGGAACGACAACGGGGCGCATCCGATCATCGGATGCGCCCCGTTTCGTGCTGTCGCCCCGGCTCGACGCGGGACGTGGAACTATCAGCCCTTGACGACCTGGGTGCCGCCGGCGAGCTTGTCGTGCCAGCCCTGCTTGTTCGGGTCCTGCTCGATGGTGACGGCGATGTAGATCGCCAGACCGAAGCCGACCAGTCCGCCCAGGCAGTACACGGCGTTGCACGCGGCGTACAGGTTGCGCATCAGCGACTGCTTCGGATCGATCTTGGCCGCGCCGTTCGGCGGGATGATGCGCAGGCCGAGCATCTTCTTGCCGAGGGTGGTGTTCTGCGAGGTCTCCATGCCGACGAAGTAGGCGGTGATGACCACGCCGATGAACAGCGACTGGATGATGCTGCCCGCGATGCCGCCGATGACCGAGGCCAGGATCGCGCCGACGATGGCGGCCGGGATACCGGCGATCAGCGTGTCGATCACGCGGGCGCCGAAGCGGGTCCACAGGTCGGCGGGCACCGCGCCGCCGCCGAAGCCGGGCGCGCCGTAGCCGGGCTGGCCGCCGGGGAACGGCTGCTGCTGGGCGTAGGGGTCGGGCTGGCCGTAGGGCTGCTGCTGCCCGTAAGGCTGCTGCTGGCCGTAGGGCTGCTGGCCGTAAGGGTCGGACTGCTGCCCGTAGGACGGCTGCTGCGGCTGCTGGCCGTAGGGATCGGGCTGCTTGCCGTAGGGGTCGGGCTGCTGGCCGTAAGGCTGCTGTCCGTACGGCTGCTGGCCCTGAGGCGGGTACGGCTGCTGGCCGTACGGCTGCCCGCCCTGCGGATACTGGTTGGGGTCGTACCCACCGCTTGTCATTTGTTTTCGCCGTCCTCGTCGAATTCGTTCGGGATCTGGTCGAGTCCGTACGTTACGGATACGTACTGGGTTGCAACAAGCCGTTCGGATCGAGTGTCCATGGTTGGTGTGGAAGGTTTTCCGGCCGGAATTGCGCCAGTAACTGGGACGTCGTGGTTGCCTCGTGGTAGCCGAGAGAGGCTGCGAGTGCGGCGAACACCCGCTGCGGGGTCTCGCCGAGCTCGATCCGATCGCGCAGGGTGACCGCGCCGTCGCGCTTGGCCAGCCGTTGGCCGTCGGTGTTGAGGACCAGCGGCACGTGGGCGTACGCCGGTATCGGCAGTCCCAGCAGGGTGGCCAGGTAGGCCTGACGTGGGGTGGAAGGCAGGAGGTCGTCGCCCCGGACGACCTGGTCGATGTGCTGGTCGGCGTCGTCGACCACGACCGCGAGGTTGTAGGCCGGGATCCCGTCGCCGCGCCGCAGCACCAGATCGTCGACCGCGCCGCGATAGCTGCCGAGAAGCTGATCGGTGATTTCGAAATCGGTGACGTCGGAACGCAATCGCAGTGCGGCGGGTCGTCCGGCCGCGCGCTTTTGCGCACGATCACTTTCCGTGAGGTCGCGGCATGTCCCCGGATAGGCGCCCATGGGCCCGTGCGGCGCGGTGACCGCCTGTTGAATTTCCCGGCGCGTACAGAAGCATTCATACGTGCGTTCCGCGGCGGTCAACCGCGCGATGGCTCGTTCGTACAGGGGCAGCCGCTCGGACTGCCGGACGACGGGCGGATCCCAGTCGAGGCCGAGGGCTTCGAGATCCGCGAGCTGGCGTTCCTGCGATCCGGCGCGCACCCGATCCAGATCCTCGACCCGCAGCAGGAAGCCGCGGCCGGTCGAGCGGGCGAACAGCCAGGCGAGCAGTGCCGTGCGCAGATTTCCCAGATGCAGATCACCCGAGGGGCTGGGCGCGAATCGTCCGAAACCGGTGGTGGACACAGCGGCCCATAGTAGGTGACGGGTGCATTCGCATCCTTCGCGGCGGCGTGGCGGTCGAGTCACGCACGGGCGCACACCCGGTGCGTGCCGACAGCCGCGATGCGAATTCAGCGAAGTCGCAACTGCACTCGTAAATCCGCTTCCACCAGCGGTTTTTCCTCGTCCAGTGCGGTCAGGAGGGCGGTCGCGTGTGCGATGAGGCCGGGTGCGTCGATGTCGTACGGCACGGGCTCGCACGCGGTCAGCCGATGCGTCGCGCGTTCCAGGAGGGTGCGGGCGCCCTTGGGATTTCCGCGCTGAATGTGGGTCAGGCCAACGGCGTACTGGGCCAGACCCTGCCACAGCATCCGCTCGGCGAACGGACCGTTCTTCCAGGCGGCCTCGAGCACCTCGTGCGCGTTGAAGGCGAGACCGTCATCGAGCAGGCGCTGGGCGTAGTCGAGGGTCTCGGCGGGGGAGAGCAGCAGGTCATCGGGGATGCGCGGAACGCCCGGGCTGCCGAAAGGCAGTGGGCGGCCGAAACGATCGCGCGGACGGGCGTTGCGCGCGCGGCCCGTTTCGTCGCGATCGCGGAGGGTGTCGTCGGGCTCCGGGGCGGGATCGTCCGGGGTGTGCTCGGCCATGCAGTCCATGATCCCGGATGCGCTCGCGGGCGCCTTCCGTCGAGTTAGCCAGGAAGTGGGCAAATTGACCGACAACTTAATTGCGGGCTTCAAAATTCGTGTGCGCCGATCTTGGCAAATATTAGGCAAATAATTAGCTGGCTAACCTTGCTGCAAATTTGCTGGTTGAAAACGAAAGAATGCGATCTCCTTATGTCGAACCCTGCTAGTCTTTAGCGCGGGAAGGGCCATCGGGGGTGCATTCCCATCGTGAAGTGCGGAAAGTTGGTTGTACGGAGTGTTTGCGTGCAACTCCCGGCGTACGCGGGAATCGTGCAGCGTCGTGGATTCCGGCGTCACCCAGATCGATGCCAGCAAGATCTCGAGCTTGACGCAGCAAAGGAGCTAGTACCGTGAATGTGGATTTCACAGGCGCCGTATGGCGCAAGAGCAAACACAGCGGCCCCAACGGCAACTGTGTGGAGGTCGCCTTTCTCGTGAACGGCACCGTGGGTGTCCGTGACACCAAGGATCACGGCCACGGCCCGATTCTGGCTTTCACCCCGGGCGAGTGGGACGCGTTCGTGGCGGGCGTCTCCGACGGCGAGTTCACCCGCGCCTGACCGCCGGCCGAGCGACAACAGAGAACCCCGAGTCGATGCCAGACTCGGGGTTCTCCGTATTCCGGGGTGCGAGCGCTACTCGGCGGGGTGGTCCCCGTCCACCGGACGGTCGTTCCGCTGCGCGCGCCGCAGCACGGCGAGCTGCGCGTGCTCCGCGGCGAGTTCGGCGGCGGCGTGCTGGTCGCGTTCGTCCGGCGGGTCGGCGCGCCAGAAGCTGCCGGTGCCCGGACGGCCCGCGCTGCCGAGCTTGTTCATCTTGTACGGCACGGGCGCGCCCTGGTATTCCAGCGAAATCGGGTGGCCGTGCGCGTCCACCGGGCCCAGCGGCTGGTGGATCTCGATGTACTCACCGTGCGGAAGTCTGCGCACCACACCGGTTTCCACGCCGTGTTCGAGCACCGCGCGGTCGCGGCGCTGCAGGCCCAGGCAGAGCCGGTACGCCGCGTAGTACGCCAGGGGCGGGCCGAGCAGCAGCGCGATGCGGAAGATCCAGGTCGTCGCGTTGAGCGAGATGTGGAACTGCAGGGCGATGATGTCGTTGACGCAGGCCAGGGTGAGCACCAGGTAGAAGGTGAGGGCCATGGCGCCGATGGCCGTGCGCACCGGCACGTCCCGGGGACGTTGCAGCAGGTTGTGGTGGGCACGGTCGCCGGTCAGGCGTTTCTCGATCCACGGATAGACGATGAGCAGCCCGAAGATCACCGGCATGGCCAGCGCCACCGAGAAGGCGCCGGGCACGGTGTGCCCGAAGATGTACAGCTCCCAGGCCGGGAACAGGCGCAGGAAGCCGTCGGTCCACATCAGGTAGAAGTCGGGCTGGGTGCCGGCGGAGACCTGGGAAGGGTTGTAGGGCCCCAGGTTCCACACCGGATTGATCTGCAGCAGGCCGCCCATGAGCGCGAGCACGCCCAGGGTGAAGGCGAAGAACGCGCCCTGGTCCAGCGAGAACACCGGCACGATGCGGGTGCCGACGACGTTCTTCTCGGTGCGCGCGGGCCCGGGGAACTGGGTGTGCTTCTGATACCAGACCAGCGCGACGTGAACGGCTATGAGCGCCAGCATGATTCCCGGGAACAGCAGCACGTGCGTCACGTAGAGCCTGGGCACGATGAGGTTTCCGGGGAAGTCACCGCCGAACAGCAGCCAGTGCAGCCAGGTGCCGATGACGGGGGCGCTCATCGTGATGCCGGCGAAGGCTGCGCGCAGCCCGGTGCCCGAGAGCAGGTCGTCGGGCAGCGAGTAGCCGAAGAAGCCCTCGAACATGGCGATGATCAGCAGGAGTGCGCCGATCACCCAGTTCGCCTCGCGTGGCCTGCGGAACGCGCCGGTGAAGAACACCCGGCACAGATGGATGATCATCGAGGCGGAGAACAGCAGGGCGGCCCAGTGGTGGACCTGGCGCACGAAGAGCCCGCCGCGCACGTCGAAGGAGATCTCCAGCGTGGTGGCGTAGGCGCGGGACATGGTGACGCCGCGTAACGGCTGGTAGGAGCCCTCGTAGACGACCTCGCTCATGGAGGGGTCGAAGAACAGCGTCAGGTATATACCGGACAGCAGCAGAATGACGAAGGTGTAGAGCGCGATTTCGCCGAGCAGGAACGACCAATGCGTCGGAAATATCTTATTGATGGATCTTTTGAGGAATGCCGCGGCCCGATAGCGCTGATCCGCCCCATCGGCCTGTTCCGCGAGTCGATTTCGAGTTGCCATAGCGGTCACCCGGCCCCGAGAAGAGAGTATTGCAAGCCTTCTACTACACACGGTAGCACCCAGAGTGCCTGGACCGTAGGGCCTTTCGATAGGGTCGTCGGGTGAAATCCCTGGCGCCCCGGGACGCCACCATGTACTGGCTGTCGGCGCGAACCCGCAACGATCTGTTCCTGCTGTACGCCTTTGTCGATACCGGTCAGTCGGTCGAGCGTCTACGGGAAATCCTCGCGAATCGGGTCGCCCGCGTTCCGGATTTGCTGGCGCGCGTGCTGGATACTCCTGCAAACATTGCGTATCCCATTTGGGAGCCTTGTGGATTCACCGATGACCAGGTGGCCGAGCACTCGCCCGGGGGTGTGAGCTGGGACGCGATTCCGGCGGCGCTGGGCGAAGTGCTGGGCACCGGGCTGCGCGCCGATCGGCGCCCCTGGCGACTGCACCTGTTCCGCGGCGTCACGGGCGCGCCCGGTGCCGAGCCGGGCGAATCCGCGCTGATCGCCGTGCTGCAGCTCTCGCACGCGCTCGCGGACGGCCGGCGCGCGGCGGAGCTGGCGCGGGCGCTGTTCGCCGAAGCGGAGTTCGGGGACGCTGCCGAGGCGGGGTCTCGAACTGCTGAGGCTCGGGACGGCTTCGGATCCGGCGCGGCACCCGCCGGATTGCCGGGACGCCTGATCGCCCGTGCTCACGACGCGGCGGCGGACCTGCTGTCCGCGGTGCTTCCGCGGCCGTGGGCGGCCGCCGCGCTCGCCCTGCCGGTGATTCCGATCGATATGGCGCGCACGGTGTTTCGCGGCATCGCGGCGTATCGTGCCGAACGCGAACTGGCCGAGCTGACCGCGTCCGGTGCGATCCCGCCGCCGGCGTCGCCCGTCGGGCCCACCCTGTTCAACGGCGACGGTATCCCGCCCGCCGCCCACGCGGTGCGCATGCTGGTGCGGGACGCCGACCGGCTGCGGGTACCCGGCCGGACCGTGACGGTGGTGGTCGCCACCGCCGTATCCCTTGCGCTGGAGCGGTATTCGGCGGAGCCGGGCGAGCCCGCCGGCCCGCTGTTCGCGCAGATTCCCATGGCGGTGCCCGGTGACGGCCGCACCCGCAACAGCTATCACGATCTGTCGGTGGATCTGTGTGCGGGAGAGCCGGATACGGCGGAGCGCGCCGCCGGCATCGCCGCCGGTCTGGCCGAGCGCCGCACCCGAGCCGCGCATCCGCTGCAGGCCGCGCGCACCCGGGCGACCGCCGCGATTCCCGCGCCGATCCTGTACCGCGACATCGCGTCCTACCCGATAGATGTACTGCCGCAGTCGGTCTCGGGCCACACCGTGATCTCCAGCGTGCACCGGGGTCCGGCGGATCTCGCGTTCGACGGCGGCCGCGTCCTGTTCACCGCGGGGTTTCCCGGGCTGGGCTCGGTCATGCACCTGACCCACGGCGTGCACGGCCTCGGCGACACGGTCACGGTGTCCGTGCATGCCGACCCGGCGGTCATGACCCGGCTCGACGACTACGCGGCACTGCTGGACTCCGCCCTGGACGAGGTCGTCGCGACCCTGCGCGCCGCGGGCGATCCGGCGCCGGCGGATGCTTTCCGATGATTTGCCAGGCCACCTGACGGGCAAAGAGGCTATTTTCTAGTCACCTGTGACCTGTCGTGCTGAATGCGCTGACATTCCATGCCATCGTGCGCGTCGTGTCGCGGCGACCTGGTGGTACTGCCTAGCTTTGGCCTCGGGCATTCCGAGCGCGGGATCCTGCGTGGGGACTCCCGGCCACGCGCAGTTACAGGCTGGCAGCCGCCCGCGCTCGGATGCCCTGGGTCGTCCCGCCCTGACGACTCGGGCCCCGGCCTGCAAACGGGGCCGATCGCTGTACACGGCAGCACGACACCGGCCGGCGGGTATACCCAACCCAACCCCATCCGCCGGCCGGTGTTCCGAGTCCGCGGCCGTCCCGGTGCGTGGCGCACCCGGGTTCGCGCCCCAGTGGAGGACCATGACGAACGTGACGCAGACAACCCACCCCAGTGCCCTGCGCCTCCTCACGGAGATCCTCACCGCCTACGGCACCATGGACCTCTTCCTCGCGCAGGCCCGCCGAGAACTCGACTACCCCACCGAAGAACTCCCCAGGTTCGTGGAGACGACCGCTCCCCTATGGGAGCGCGCCCTCTCCCCGGTCCCCGTCCCGGACCTACCCGCCGTCTCGGTCCCGCCCCCGACCGGCCGCCACGCCCGCGTCGACGACTGACCGGAAACGCTTGGCCGGAAACGACGAAAGCCTCGGCGGACGGTGTCCAGCCGAGGCTTTCGTGAGCGGAGGATAGGGGATTTGAACCCCTGAGGGCGTTAACCCAACCCGCGTTCCAGGCGAGCGCCATAGGCCACTAGGCGAATCCTCCGTGGAGGAATATACCGGGTAGAGGGCGGTAACAAGAAATTCGGTGGTCGGGGACGCTTTCTCGCGGGGATCGGCCGGTGCGCGGGCTACTTCTTCTTCAGGCCGTTCAGGGCCTGCTGGACCTGGTCCTTGGCGACGCGGGCCACGTCCTCCTTGCTGACGGTCTCGCCTTCGCCGCGGTCGACGCTGATCTTGACCTTGACCGAGACGTTGCTGTCCTGCACCGCGACTGTGTAATCGAGCACACTGAACGAGGAGTAGTCGCGGGTCTCGGCGTGCCAGTAGCCCTGCGACCCGATGCCGCTGACGTCGCCGGAGGAGCGGCCGCTGCCGGTGGTGCCGGTGTCGTAGGACTTCCAGGACTCGTAGTCGGGCTTGCCGTAGGCGCCGTTGAAGGAGACGTCGAGGGTGATGTCCGCCTCGTTCGTGTGGTACTTGCTGGTGCTGGACTGGCTTTCGTAGCCCGCCGTGCAGGTCAGTCGCCCGCCGGAGTAATCGGTCGGCTTGGTCTCGGTGTGCTCGGGGGTTCCGCTGGAGGTCGAGGACCAGCGGGTTATCGACGAGGGGTCGATGAGGTTGCAGGCGTTGGTGACGTTGTCCATGGAGTAGTTGCCGTCCATGGCGGCCTTCCCGTCATCGAGCGGGCTGAGCGGATTGTCTTCTTTGCCGGACAAGCCGATGGCCACGACGCCGATGCCGACGATCGCCACCAGGCCCACCACGCCGCCGATGATCCAGCCGGTCTTGGATCCGCCGCCGGACGGCGGGGGCGTGTAGCCGCCGTAGCCGCCGCCCATCGGGGGTTGCGGCGGCGGCTGCTGGGCGTACCCGCCGGAGAACGGCTGGGGCTGCGATGCGAACTGCTGACCCGCGAACGGCTGGGGCGCGGACTGCTGCCCGGGGAAGGGCTGCGGCGCGGACTGCTGACCCGGGAACGGCTGGGGTGCGGACTGCTGACCCGTGAACGGCTGCGGCGTAAAGGGCTGCGGGGGAGGGGCGTACGCCGCTCCGCCCCCGTAGTTGAGCATCGTGGGGTCCGGGCCGGTGACCGGCGCGCCCGCGTCCTGGGTGGCCGGCGGCATATCCCACCACTGCGCGGTTTCCTGGTGCCGAGCCGGGTCCTGCGGGTCGCCCGATCCGGGGTTGGAGCTAGTCACTACAGGTTTTCCCCTCCGGTGCTGAGCGGGTCCCCCCGCCTGTCCGACCGATCGTATCGACCCGGGGCGGCGCGAGTCTCGGTGAGCCGCTACACTGGCCGACGGATCCAGCGCGGCGCGCATCCTGTGAACTCCCCCAGGGCCGGAAGGCAGCAAGGGTCAACGGGCTCTGCCGGGTGCGCTGGGTCCCCTTTAATTTCCGGGGTGTTCGCACGCTTGCGACGGTGGAGATACCTCCCCGTCGGCAGTGGCTACCAAGTAACGTGATCCGGGTCGGCGCTGTGGCGCAGACAGGACAAAACACCCCTAGCCCCTGGAAAGGCTGCACCATGCCCCGGCAGACGCAAATTGGTTTGATGAGCCATGCGGAACTCGTAACCGAACACGAGACGCAGACCGCGAACTACGCGACGCTCCAGACCGAGAAGCTGACGCTGGACATCACGCGCGGTAAGCCCGCGCCCGAGCAGTTGGACCTGTCGCTGGACCTGCTCTCGCTGCCGGGCATCGAGGACTACCGCGACGCCACCGGCACCGATGTGCGCAATTACGGTGGCCTGCACGGCCTGCCGGAGCTGCGCGCCATCTTCGGCGAGCTGCTGGGCATCCGGGTCGAGAACCTCATCGCGGGCAACAACGCCAGCCTGGAGTACATGCACGACGTGATCGTGTACTCGATGTTGCACGGCAACGCCGACTCCGAGCGGCGCTGGGCCGACGAGCCGGTGCTCAAGTTCCTGTGTCCCGCACCGGGTTACGACCGGCACTTCGCCATCACCGAATCGCTCGGCATCGAGATGATCCCGATTCCGATGGGTCACGACGGGCCGGACGTGCGCGCGATCGCCGAGCTCGTCCGCGACGACGCGAGCATCAAGGGCCTGTGGGCGGTGCCGAACTACTCCAACCCCACCGGCGTCACCTTCTCCGAGGCCGTGGCGCACGAGCTGGTCGCCATGCCCACCGCCGCGCCCGATTTCCGGCTCTTCTGGGACAACGCCTACGCGGTGCACCCGCTCACCGACATCGCCGATCCGGTGATCGATGTGCTCGGGCTGGCCGCCACGGCCGGAAACCCCAACCGCCCCTACGTTTTCGCGTCCACCTCGAAGATCACCTTCGCGGGCTCGGGCGTGAGTTTCCTCGGCGCGTCCACCGCGAACCTGGACTGGTTCCTGAAGCACGCGGGCAAGAAGAGCATCGGCCCGGACAAGGTCAACCAGCTGCGGCACCTGCGCTTCTTCGGTGACGCCGAGGGCGTGCGGGCGCACATGCAGAAGCACCGCGCCATCCTGGAGCCGAAATTCCAACTGGTGCTGCGCATTCTGGAGGATCGCCTGGGCGCGTCGAAGGTGGCGTCCTGGACCGAGCCCAAGGGCGGCTACTTCATCAGCCTCGACGTGCTCGAGGGCACGGCCAGCCGGGTGGTGGGGCTGGCCCGGCAGGCCGGCATCGCGCTGACCCCCGCCGGTTCGTCCTTCCCGTACGGAAAGGACCTGGAGGACAAGAACATTCGTCTCGCCCCGAGCTTCCCCTCGCTGGCCGATCTGGAGAAGGCGATGGACGGCGTCGCGACGTGCGTGCTGCTGGCCGCCACCGAGAAACTGCTGGCCGCGGCCGGGGAATAGGCCGCGCCGGTAGTCGCTACCGGAATCGAAGGCGCGCACCGGATGCGGTGCGCGCCTTGCTTTTACGTGGAGACGAGGCGGCGGCTAGGCCTTGTGGGCGAGCACCGCGAAGATGGTCACCGACAGGTGGATGTCGCCGCTCTTCGCGCCCGCTTCCAGGTCGGCGATGAGTTGATCGCGCTGCTCCTGGGTGATGGACCCGCGTGCCACGGACATGTCGGCGATGCGGGCCACCAGCGCGCCCGCGCCGATCCCGCCGTCCTGGATCAGGGCGTGCGAGCCGATGTCGTCGACCACCAGGCCGGCCGCACTGAGCTGCCCGGCGAGCCTGCGCCCGGCGAAGGGGTTGGTGGTTCCGGCGATCATGGTCTCGATGACCTTGCCGACCACCTGCCGGTCGCCCGGATGCACGATGGCGGTGCCCCAGTCGCTGTCCATGACCACGACCCGGCCGCCCGGTTTTAGCACGCGGGCGATTTCGCCGACCGCGCGCGCCGGGGACGTCAGGTGCTGGAAGACGCGTTCGCACAGGGCCACGTCGAAGCTGTCCGAGCCGAACGGCAGGCCGTAGGCGTCGCCGGAGACGAAGGTGGCGGTCGATCCGGACTGGGCGGCCCGGCGTTCGGCGGCGGTCAGCAGTTGCGGGTCCGGTTCGACCCCCACCGCGGTGCCGGTGGCCCCGACCGCTTCGGCGAACCGGATGACCTCGGACCCGGTCCCGGATCCGATGTCTACCGCGCTCTCCCCGGCGCGCGCGGCGAGCGCGTCGTGCGCCCAGTTCCGCAGCCGCCGGATGCCGGGTAGCGCGGCCTGTAGATCGTGTACGTCGACCAGTTGGTCCTGGCCTTCTCGGTCGAATCGGTCCGGTCGCAGTCCGGACCCGCCGCCGTCGTGCGGCGCGGCTCCCGCTGTGGATACAGCCATGGTGTCGGGCATGTCGCCGAGCCTAGTCGTGACGCGCGTCACCGCAACGCGGGCAGAAGGGACGATGCCGCCAACCCCGGTGAACGGCCACCGCCGTCGGTGATCAGGGGTGGGCGGGGGCGGTGAAGAACTCGCGCAGGGTGGGGGCGAGCTGGTCGGGGGTCGCCAGGACGCCGTGGTCGGCGCCGGGGAGCTCGACCGTGCGGGCGCCGGGGGCGGCCGACGCCACCGCGCGGGTGCCCGCGGCGAGCCAGGGCCAGGTCTGATCGCCGTGGACCGCCAGGACCGGGCGGGTCAGGGCGGCGAGGCGGGCGGTCGGCGGGGCGAGGTCGTCGCCGCAGGCGAGGGCGTCGTAGGGCAGGCCGCCGGCGTTGGCGACCAGGAAGGGCCAGTCGTCGGCGGCGCGCATCCCCGCCACCATCTCGGCGGGCACGCCGACGTTCTCCTCCAGGAACAGCGTCACCGCGGCGTCGTGCTCGCCCGCGCGCACCAGCTCCGCGAGGCGTGCGCGAGTGCCCGGGGCGGGGGCGGGCCGCGAGTCGTCGGCCAGGTACGGGGTCTCGTAGACCGCGACCCGGTCGATCGGGAGGTCGTGCATGAGCCCCTCCAGCGCGAGTATGCCGCCCGAGGAGTGGCCGAAAACGCTTGCCCGCCCGCCGAACTCGGCGATGACCGCGGCGAGGTCCTCGATCTCGGACCGCAGCGCGTAGTCCGCGGCGCGGTCGTCGCTGCCGCCGCGGGCGCGGCGGTCGTAGGTGATCGCGGTGAAGTCGGGCGCGAGCGCCGCGGCCAGGGCCGCGACCGTGGATCGATCGTTGAACGCGCCGCCGAGCAGGATCACCGGGTCCCCGGAGCCGATGGCGTCGACGGCCAGCACCGTGCCGTCGCGCGAGACGACCTCGCGGGTGTTCGGGCCCGCGGGCGCGCCGGACTCGTCCCCGCCGGCGTCCCGCCGCGGGATGCGGAAGGCGAGGTGGGTGGCGTCGGCGGAGTCGAGAACCCGGTAGCGCTCGAGTTCCACGATCCCGGCGGGCAGGTTGTCGAAGAGCCGGACGCCGCGGCCGAGCAGGACGGGCGCGATATGGATGTGCAGTTCGTCGACGAGGCCGGCGGCCAGGGCCTGCTGCACGATGGACGCGCCACCGGAGACGTGCACGTCCCGGCCCGCACCCGCCGCGCGGCACACCCGGATAGCCTGCTCGATCGCCGCGGTCACGCCGTCGGTGCAGAAGTGGAAGATGGTGCCGTCGGCCAGGATTCGCGATTCCTCCGCGCGCTGGGTGACCACGAAGACCGGCACGTGATACGGCGACTCGACGTCCCATTCCGTGCCCGCCGAATCGAACATGCGCCTGCCCAGGACGTACGCTCCGGTCCGCTCGACGCGTTCGGCGATCACCTCGGCCTCGGGATCGGTGACGGCGGTCGCGGACGTCTCGCCCGTGAGTCCGTGCTGCTCCTGCCAGACGAAGTGTTTGACGGCCCACTCGGTGACGCGATGGAAGCCTTCGTCCAGGTACGGCGGCTGGAGCGCTCCCAGGCCGCAGACGAATCCGTCCAGGGAGATGCTCATGTCGGCGCGGACGATGGGTTCGCGGGTGGTGTTCACGGTGACTCCTCGGGTTGGCTTTTCGGTGCCTTACGCGAGGTGGTCGGAGCGGTCGCCGCGATCTCTACATCGTCAGCGAAAAAACTTTCCCGGCGAGATAGCGCTGCTCAGGGGCATTGTCGGCCCGGTCGGCGGCCGCGCGGTAGTCCCGGGCCGCGCCCGCGCGGTCGCCCGCGAGTTCGCGCAGATGCGCGCGGGTGGCGAGCAGCCGGTGGTGGCGGGCCATCCGCCGGTCCGACTCCAGCTCGGCGATGACGGCCAGCCCGGCCGCGGGTCCGAGGACCATGGCCACCGCGACCGCGCGATTGAGCGTGGTGACGGGATTGGGCGCGACGCGCTCGAGCAGGTCGTAGAGCGCGAGGATCTGCGGCCAGTCCGTGGTTTCGACGGTGTCGGCCTCGTCGTGCACGGCGGCTATCGCGGCCTGCAGCTGGTACGGGCCGACGTCCCCGCGCGCCAGGGTCGCGGTGATCAGCTCGACGCCCTCGGCGACGCGCCCGTGATCCCACAGTCCGCGATCCTGCTCGTCGAGCGGCACCAGGTCCCCGGCGGCGTCCACGCGCGCGGCCCGGCGCGCGTCGGTGAGCAGCATCAGGGCCAGCAGCCCGGCCACTTCGGCATCCTCGGGCAGCAGCCGGAAGAGCATGCGCGCGAGTCGAATTCCCTCGTCACTGAGGTCGGGCGCCACGAGATCCGTTCCGGCGGTGGCGGTGTAGCCCTCGTTGAAGATCAAGTACAGCACGTGCAGGACCGCGGCCAGCCGGCCGGCTCGCTCTGCGGGCGCGGGCATGGCGAAGACGCGCCCCGCGGCGTCCACGGTCTGCTTGGCGCGGGAGATCCGCTGTGCCATCGTCGCTTCCGGCACCAGGAAGGCGGCCGCGAGTTGCGCGGTGCTCAGGCCGCCGACCGCGCGCAGCGTCAGCGCGATCTGGCTCGGGGGCGTCAGCGCGGGATGGCAGCACAGGAACAGCAGTGCGAGCGAATCGTCGTGTGCGGGCGCGTCGCCGGGCTCGACGGTGGCGGCCGCGTCGCGTTCCTCGCGCCGGCGGCGCGCCGATTCGCCGCGCATCTCGTCGATGAGCCGCCGCTGCGCGACGGTCACCAGCCAGCCGCGGGGGTTGTCGGGCATACCCGACTCGGGCCACTGCGTGGTCGCGGCGAGCAGCGCCTCCTGGGTGGCGTCCTCGCAGGCGGCGAAGTCTCCGTACCGCCGGACCAGGGTGGCCAGCACGCCGGGCGCGAGCTCGCGCAGAACCGATTCGACGCCCGAGCCGGTCACTGTTTCGGCGACTCGTGCAGCACCGGCCACACTTCCACCGGCGATCGATCGGCCATGGGAATGTCGGCGGCGATCTCGCGCGCCCGCTCGGCGGTCGCGACGTTCAGCAGGTAGAGGCTGGCCAGGTACTCCTTGGTCTCGAGGTAGGGCCCGTCGGTCACCACCGGCCCGCCGTCCCGGCGCAGCACGAGTTCCGCGGTGTCCGCGTCGCCGAGACCGTAGGCGCCCAGCAGTTCCCCGGTGGCGCGATAGCGCGCGTTCCACGCCTCCTGCTCGGCCACCACGCGCGGCCACTCCGCGGGCGGGATCGAATCCCATTTCTCCTGGTTGCCGTAGATGAGCAGTAGGTACTTCATGGTTCGACAAACTCCCAGATCCCACCGGGCCGGTCAACCGGCCCACGCCGGCGCCCAGGTGGCGTGTTCGCGTGACCCCTGTCACCGGTCCGCGGGCCGGATGGGATGATCGACCCATGGTGAGCCGCGCGCTGTGTATCGCTCAGGAACCGGAAGCCGATGCCCTGCTTTCATCCGATGATTTCGCGCTTTTGGTCGGAATGACGTTGGATCAGCAGTTCCCGATGGAACACGCGTTCCGGGGCCCGCAGAAGATCGCCGAGCGAATGGGCGGGTTCGACATCCGCACAATCGCCGACGCCGATCCGGCCGAATTCGAGGAACTGGCCGCGACGCCCCCGGCAATTCATAGGTACGGCCGTTCCATGGCCCGCCGGGTACAGGAGCTGGCCCGCTTCATCGTCGAGAACTACGACGGCAAAACCGCAGGTCTGTGGACCGAGGGCGATCCCGACGGCAAAGAAGTCCTGAAACGCCTCAAAGCCCTTCCGGGTTTCGGTGACCAGAAGGCCCGAATCTTCTTGGCGCTGTTGGGTAAACAGGACGGACTGCAAGCCCGCGGCTGGCGCGAGGCCGCCGGCGCATACGGCGAACAGAACTCCCGCCGCTCGGTCGCCGACGTCACCGACGCCGAATCCCTGGGGCAGGTGCGGGAATTCAAGAAGCAGGCCAAGGCGGCCGCCAAGGCCAAGTAGTCAAGCCCCTATCTCGATCGAATCAAGCTGGTTTTTAACCTCCTCGTTCTGCGCCGTTTGCCTGATGCTTGCCGCTATCAAGTTCGTTTTCGGCAGTGGCGAGGAAGCAGTACCAATGAAGATGAGGAAGTTCGCCGGAGTTGCGGCGCTGGTAGTTACGGCGCTGGGCCTGGCCTCCGGGACCGCCGGTGCGTCCCCGGTCAAGGCTGACGAGGGCGTAATCAATTACACCCAGACCACCACCGAGACCCAGTCGATCATCACGACTGACGCGGGCTCCCTGGTGGTCGAAGACGGAATCTTCAAGGTGAAGGCCGCCAACGGCACCGTGGTCGCCGGCACCGAATTGAACTTCCGGGTCGACGATTTCGAGTTCCCGATCGCCGCGAACATCTCGGGTAACACCGCAACCCTGACTCCGCAGTTCACTGTGGATCACGCGGTCTACAAGCCGGTCGCGCTGCCCTACGAGAACGTCGCGCCGTGGAAGACCGAGTACGAGCGTGAGGTCGCGGCCTGGACCCGTCTGACCACCACTATCGCCCTGGGCGCCACTGTCGGCACCCTGGTCGGCGGCATCAGCGGCGCTGCCCTCGGCTGCGCGCTCGGTGGTGTCGTGTTCGCAACCGCGACCGCGCCCCTGGCCACCCTGTTCGGTGCCGGCCCGCTCGCCGGCTGCCTCATCGGCGCCTCGACCGTCGGCTTCCTCGGAACGCTTATCGGACAGGTCTTCGTCACCGCTCCGGTCGCCATTCTGGCTGCCGCGCAGTACTTCACCACGATCAACCAGCCTTTCGCCGCTCCGGCCAAGTAGTCCGGTAGCACTCCCCGAGGGTGTCGCCACGAGAGTTCATCGTGGCGGCACCCTCGAGTCATATTCCGTTCGTGAGCCAACGTTTGTATTCCTCCGTTCCCCCTGCGGATCTGCCTGATGAGGAAAACGACAACATGCTTTCGAAGAAATTCGCCGCCACCGCGGCGTTGCTGATCGCCGCCATGGGGATTACCGCCGGTACCGCGGGCGCGGCTCCCGAAGCCCCCGCCGACCAGGGCGTGATCAACTACGCCGCCACCACCACCGACACCAGCACCATCATCCGCACCGATGCGGGCGCGATGGTCGTCGAGGACGGCGTCTTCAAGATCAAGGCCGCGAACGGGACCACCGTCGCCGGCACCGAGCTCAAGTTCCGCGTCGACGATTTCGAGTTCCCGATCGCCGCGAACATCTCGGACAACACCGCGACGCTGACCCCCGAGTACAACATCGACAAGGCCGTCTACAAGCCGGTCAACCTGCCCTTCGAGAACCAGGCCCCGTTCAAGTCCGAGTACGACCGTGAGCAGGCCGCCTGGAAGCGCATGATCGACACCATCTCGATGGGCGGCACCGTCGCGACCCTGGCCGGTGGCCTCGGTGGCGCGGCCGTCGGCTGCCTCGTCGGCGGCGCCGTCGGCCTGGCCGCCAGTGCCGCGCTGACCGCCATGTTCGGCGCGCTGGGCGGCACCGTGCTCGGCTGCCTCACCGGCATCACCACGGTCGGCTTCCTGGGCACCCTCGCGGGCCAGATCTTCATCACCGCCCCGGTGGCGATCATCGCCGCGTTCAACTACTTCACCACCATCAACCAGCCCTTCGTGGCTCCGGCCAAGTAGCCGGGGCGCGTTGCCGGTCCTGCAACGTCCGGTGCGCGGGACCCCGGAACCCGCTCGGTCCTTCGGACCGGGCGGGTTTCGCGTTCCCGGGGCTCGAATCGGGGTGAGCTGAAACCTGTTCCCCGGCGAAACCGGATGGTGGAGTGGGTAGATGGGCGAGCTGACTTCGATTCGCGGCGACGCGGATGTCTTTCCGGACGGGGCCGCGGCCGCACTCACCTCGGTGGAGGGGGTCGAGCTGCGAAAGACCTTCGCGCACTTCCCCAGTGGGATCGTGGCGGTGTGCGCGCGGATCGGCGGGCAACCGCACGGGCTGGTGGTGAGCACCTTCGTGCCGGTGTCGCTGGACCCGCCGCTGGTGGCCATCTGCGTGCAGTACACCTCCGAGACCTGGCCACGCCTGGAGAAGGCGAGCCGGCTGGGCCTGAGCCTGCTGGGGACCGGCCAGGATAAGGTCGCCAAGGAACTGAGTTCGCGCACCGGTGACCGGTTCCGGAGCGTGGATCTGCACACCGGCCACGGCAATGCCGCGTTCATCGGCGGGGCCACGATCTGGCTGGAAACCTCGGTGCACGAACAGGTTCCGGCCGGCGATCACGCCGTGGTGCTGTTGCGCGTGCATCGGTTGAGCACCCATCCGGCCACCGAGCCACTGGTGTTCCACCAGAGCGGATTCCGCTCGTTGCGATCCGCCTGAGCTGAAACCTGTTCTCGTGAAACCGCCGGTGCTGCACTGACATCGCCGGGCGGCAGGCTTCGCCCGGACTCGGTAGCAGCCAGGCGAAAGTGGGTACCCGGTCATGTCACAGGACGAAACCGCCGGAGAACAGGTCGCGGCGGCGACCGGACGATGGTCATGGATCAGTGAGGACTGGCTGGCGGTATTCGCCGGACTCACCCTGCTGGCCCTGGTGCTGACCGGCATCCTGCCGGACGGGCTGGTGCCCTGATGAGCGAGAAGACCGCCGATCCGGCACAGCCGCAGCAGGAATCGCTCGCGAAGGCCGCCGCGGCGCCGCCCGCGACCGCCGCGACCGCCACCACCGATGATCCGCCGCAGGGCAATCGCGTCGCCCTGGCCGTGGCGGGTATCGCCGTGGTCGTGGTGCTGGGCGCGATCACCCGCTACCTGGAGGTCAACGCGCCGAAGTGGGCGGTCGACACCCCGTTCGAGAAGATCGCCAAGAGCGTCGAATACCCCATCTACGCCATCATTCTCGGCCTGCTCGGCAACGCCCTGCTCTGGAAACTCGGCCTGCGCGAACGCCTGTCGGCCGGCTTCCGCACCGAGTTCTTCATCAAGACCGGGGTGGTCCTGCTCGGCGCGTCCATCAATCTGAAGATTCTGGCCACGGCCGCCGGTCCCGCGATTCTGCAGGCGCTCCTACTCATCACCGCGGTCTTCGGCTTCACCTGGTGGTTCGGCGGCGTGCTCGGCATCGACGATCGCCTGCGCGCGCTGCTGGCCTCGGCGGTCTCCATCTGCGGGGTGAGCGCGGCCATCGCCGCGGCGGGCGCGGTGCAGGCCAAGCGCGAGCAGCTCGCCTACGCGGCGTCCATGGTGGTCATCTTCGCGCTGCCCTCCATCTTCCTGCTGCCGTGGCTGGCCGACGTTTTCGGACTGTCGGACGCGGTGGCGGGCGCCTGGATCGGCGGCAACATCGACACCACCGCGGCCGTCGCGGCGGCGGGCGCGCTGGCGGGCGAGGAGTCGCTGCAGATCGCCACCATCGTCAAGACCACGCAGAACGCGCTGATCGGCCTGGTCGCCATCGCGCTGACCGCCTACTTCGCGCTGCGGGTGGATCGCACCGGCACCGCGCAGCGCCCGACCATCGGCGAATTCTGGGCGCGTTTCCCGAAATTCGTGCTCGGCTTCATCGCCGCCTCGGTGATCGGCACGCTGTACTCCCAGTACGCGGACAAGCCCAAGCCGGCGCTCGCCACGGTGAACGATCTGCGGACCTGGTTCCTGATCTTCGCTTTCGTCTCGATCGGTCTCGCGTTCTCCGCCAGGGGAATTCGTGAGGCGGGCCCGCGGCCCATCGTGGTCTTCGGCGCCGCGACGCTGGTGAATCTGGCGGTGGGCCTGGGACTTTCGGTCCTGCTGTTCCACAATTTCCAGCCCTGATCCACCGCCGGTCCGGGTTGAACTCACGGTGATCCGGACCGGCGACACCGGCCGCGCGGCTTCGTAACGTCATCGGCACCATCCAGAGCGACCGAGAGACCTGGCTCGCAGAAGTCGCAGCGACCCCCCGGGCTCCCGGGCGCGGGTGCTTCGGTCAGGACCGATGGAGGACCGTTCGATGAAGTTCCTGCTGCTGACACTGATCACGCACACCCCCGATCCCGTCACCGGCGTCACCGAGACCGCGCGTCAGCGTCTGCGCCGCGTCGTCGACAGCGCGCGCCTGGCCGAGGATCTCGGCTACGACGGCTTCGCGGTGGGCGAGCGGCACGAGGATCCCTTCATCTCGGCCGCGCCGCCGGTGGTGCTGAGCCATATCGCGGCCGTCACCTCCCGCATCGCGCTGTTCACGGGCGTCACCACGCTGAGCCTGCTGGATCCGGTGCGTGCCTTCGAGGATTACTCCACGCTGGACAATCTCTCCGACGGCCGCCTCGAACTGATCATCGGCAAGGGCAACGGCGCGGCCCAGGCCCAGCTGTTCCACGTCACCGTCGAGGATCAGTGGGAGCGCAATCGGGAAGGCTACGAACTCTTCCGGCGGCTCTGGGAAAACGACAGCGTCACCTGGGCCGGCAAATTCCGCCCGTCACTGACCGCGGCCAAGGCGCTGCCGCGCCCGTTCCAGCCGCGCCTGCGGATCTGGCACGGCAGCGCGACCAGTCACGAGTCCGCGGACTACGCCGCGCGCCACGGTGATCCGCTGTTCTCGGCGAACGTCACCAATCCGGTCGAGCCGTACGCCGAGTTGGTCGCGCACTATCGCGAGCGCTGGGCCGCGTACGGGCACGACCCGGCGGCGGCCCTGGTCGGCGCGGGCACCGCGGGCTTCCTGGTGGCCCGCGACTCGCAGGAGGCCGTCGAGGCCTACCGCCCGCTGTTCGCCGCCCGGCAGGCCGCGGCGCGAAAGTTCGGCGCCCCCATCGTTTTCGACACCATCGAGGATTTCGTCGAGCGTTCCTCGGCGCTGATCGGCAGTCCGGCGCAGGTGCTGGACAAGCTGCACCGCTATCACGAGGCGCTCGGGCACGAGGTGGTTCACCTCGGCGCCGACGGCGACGGCCGCACCGACAAACAGCATCGCGAAAGCCTCGAACTGTTCCAGGCGGAGGTGGCGCCCGTACTGCGCCATCACATTCCGAGCCGTCCGCTCGGCGCCGATCGTTACCCCTCCGGAGACCCTCAGTGAAACGTTCCCTCGCCCTCGCCGGCACCGTAGCCGCCGCCCTGTCCCTCGCCGCGTGCGGAGGGGCGGACAGCGGCAGCGGGGAGCCGTCGGGACCGCCACAGCCCGGCGGCACCCTGCGCTACGGTCTGTCGACGGCTCCGACGTGCTCGGATCCCGCGCAGTCGGCGACGAACCAGACGATCTACGTCACCCGGCAGATCGTCGATTCGCTGACCGATCAGGATCCCGAGACCGGCAAGATCACGCCGTGGCTGGCGTCGTCCTGGTTCGTGAGCCAGGACGCCAAGACGTTCCGCTTCCAGCTGCGCGAGGGCGTCACCTTCAGCGACGGGTCCCCGCTCACCGCGGATTCGGTGGCGAAGAACTTCGACTCGATCGTCGCGCTGGGTGGCGCCAAGGCGCCGCTGGCGGCGAGCTATCTCTCCGGATACGCCGGTAGCAAGGCGGTCGACGCGCGTACCGTGCAGGTCGATTTCAACACGCCCAATTCGCAGTTCCTGCAGGCGACCTCGACGCCGCAGCTGGGCATCCAGGGCGAGGCCACCCTCGCCAAGTCGGCCGACGACCGCTGCCTGGGCGGCAATGTCGGCAGCGGTCCGTTCACCTACGCGGAGTGGAAGCAGGGCGCCTCGGCGACCCTGGCCAAGCGGATCGGATACAACTGGGGCTCCGCCGTTTTCGCCACCCCGGGCGAGGCGTACCTGGACAAGATCGTTTTCACGGTGGTTCCGGAGTCGGGGGTGCGCACCGGCAGCCTGGCCTCGGGCCAGCTCGACGCCATCAGTGACGCGCTGCCGCAGGATGTTCCGCAGCTCGAGTCCGCGGGCGCCCGGGTGCAGTTCACCTCCAACCCCGGACTGCCGTTCGGCCTGCAGCCCAACGTGACCCGCGGCCCGTTCACCGATCCGGCCGTGCGCGCGGCCCTGCTGACCGCCATCAACCGCCAGGAACTGGTGGACACCGTGCTCGGCCCGCAGTTCAAGACCGCGAGCAGCGTATTGGCCTCGCGCACACCGGGGTACACCGATCTGTCGGCGCGGCTGCGGTTCGATCAGGACGCCGCGAAGCAGATCCTCGAGAAAGCCGGCTGGGTGCCGGGAGCCGATGGCGTCCGCGTCAAGGACGGGCAGCGCCTGTCCGCCGCGGTGACCTTCGCCCCGGCGTTCGCGGGCAATCAGGCGATTCTGGAGCTGACCCAGCAGCAGCTGCGCGGCATCGGCTTCGACCTGAAGCTGGAGCAGGTGTCGGTGGCGGAGTCGACCGCCAGGCAGAACACCAAGAACTTCGACCTGAACTACTACAACACCACCCGCGCCGACGGTGACATCCTGCGCACCACGTTCGGGATCGACCAGCGCAACCTCAACGGCCGGGGCCCGAACGCGAAGCTCGACGCGCTGCTGAGCGGTCAGCTCTCGGCCACCGATCCGGCCGAGCGCAATCGCTTGCTGAACGAGGCACAGGGCGCGGTGCTCGACGAGGGCCTGTGGATTCCCACGGTGGAGCTGTCCCAGGCCATCGGGGTCGGCGGCAATGTCGCGGACCTGAAGTTCGAGGCCTCGGCCCGGCTGCAGTTGCACGACACCTGGATCCAGCGGTAACGCCGTGCGCCGCTACGTGATCGGCCGAGTTTTGCAGGCGGCGGGGGTACTCTGGGCGGCGTTCAGCCTGTCCTTCGTGGTGCTGTACCTGTTGCCCTCGGATCCGGTGGAGCTGGTCGCCAATGCCACCCCGGGTACGCCGATCGACGCGGCGGCGCTGGACGAACTGCGCGCGAGATACGGCCTGGATCAACCGATCTGGGTCCAGTACTGGACGGCGATCTCGCACGCGGTGCGCGGCGATCTCGGCCACTCCGTCGGCACGGGGCAGTCGGTCACCGGCGCACTCGCCGACGCGCTGCCCTCCACGCTGGCCCTGGCGAGCACCGCCCTGCTGTTCGCGGTGATCGGCGGTGTCGCCCTGGCGCTGGCCGCCTCCTACACCGAGCGGGGATGGCTGCGCGGACTGCTGACCTCCCTGCCGCCGCTGGGCGCGTCCATGCCCACCTTCTGGGTGGGATTGATTCTGCTGCAGGTGTTCTCGTTCCAGCTGCGGCTGGTCCCCGCGTTCGGCGGCACCGGGTTCGCCGGGACGGTGCTCCCGGCGCTCACCCTGGCCATCCCGGTGGGCGCGGTCATCGCCCAGGTGCTGTACGCCGGCCTGGTCACCACCTGGCGGCAGCCCTTCGTGGAGGTCGCCTTCGCCAAGGGCGCGTCGCGCTGGTGGGTGCAGCTGCGCCATGTACTGCGGCCCGCCGCCGGACCGGCGCTGACGGTCTCGGGCCTGTGGGTGGGCACCGTGCTGGCCGGTTCGGTCGTGGTCGAGACGGTGTTCGCGCGCAACGGCATCGGCCGGCTCACCCAGGAAGCGGTGCTCATGCAGGACATTCCGGTGGTGCTGGGGATCGTCACCCTGGCCGCACTGGTCTTCGTGAGCGTGAACCTGCTGATCGACCTCATTCTCCCGCTACTGGATCCCCGTGTGGTCCAGCACCGTTCGAGCAAGGAGCGCGCCCGTGTCTGACCCAGGATTCTCCACCTTCGTCGTCCCCGCCCTGCCCGGAGCGCGTCCGCTGCGCGCGGCGGTGACCCGGCTGCGTTCCCGCCGGCGTGGAACGAGCGACAGCGGCGACATCGGCTTCCGTTCGCGCCGCCGCGTTCTGCTCCTGTCGCACGCCTTGGTCGACACCGGTATGGGGTACTGGTACACCGATTGGGCGATCGTCGATGACTGACGCCCTCGCCGGATACGAAGCGACCGGCGTCGCGGAAAGTCGTACGGCCGAGCGTGATTCGCGCTTCGCGTCGTGGTCGCCGCGCGGGAACCTGGGTCTGCTGGCCGCCGCGGGAGTCCTGCTGCTGGTGCTCGGCTGGGCGGTGGCGCCGGGGCTGTTCGCCTCGGGCGATCCGCTGACCGGCCTACCGGCGCAGAAGTTCCAGCCGCCGGGCGCCGAACACTGGTTCGGCACCGACAATCTGGGCCGCGACCTCTACACCCGGGTCGTGCACGCGGCCGCGCTCTCGCTCAGCGCCACGGTCTTCGCGGTGCTCATCGGACTGGTCGTCGGCGCGCTCGTCGGGCTGGTGGCGGGGGCCGCGGGCGGCGTGGTGGACACCGTGCTGTCCCGGGCGATCGATGTGCTGCTGTCGATTCCGGAGCTGCTGCTCTCGCTGGCCGCGGTGACCGTGCTCGGCGCGGGCACCACGAACGTGGCCATCGCCGTCGGGATCGCCCTGGTCGCCCGCTTCGCCCGGGTCATGCGCGCGGAGGTACTGCGGGTGCGCCGCGCGCCCTACGTGGAGGCCGCCTTCGCCGCGGGGGTGCGGTGGCCCACCGTGCTGTTCAGGCATGTCCTGCGCAACGCCTACGGGCCGGTGGCCGCGCTGGCGGCGATCGAGTTCGGGGTGGCGGTGCTCGCGATCGCCTCGCTCAGCTTCCTCGGCTACGGCGCGGTGCCGCCCACCCCGGAATGGGGTTCGCTCATCGCCGAGAGCCGTAACTTCCTGGCCACGGCCTGGTGGCTCACCACCCTGCCCGGTCTGGTGATCATCGTCCTGGTGCTGTCCACCCAGCGGATCTCCCGCGCGATCAGCGGGGACAACGTCCGATGAGCGCGGCACTGCTGCGCGTCGAGGGCCTGCGCGTGGAATATCGCGGCAGCACCGGGACCACGGTCGCGGTGCACGACGTCGCGCTCCGGGTCGAACGCGGGGAAACCCTGGCCCTGGTGGGGGAGTCGGGCTCCGGCAAGTCGACCCTGGCGCACGCGGTGATCGGGCTGCTCACCGGCGGCGAGATCACCGGCGGCGAAGTGGAATTCGCGGGCGAACGGCTCGACCGGGCGCCGCGGCGGGCGCTGCAGCGCATTCGCGGCGCGCGCATCGGGCTGGTGCCGCAGGATCCGGGCACGTCGCTGAATCCGGTGCTGCGCATCGGCGATCAGATCGCCGAGGTGCTGCGCATCCACGGTCGCGCGGACCGGCGCACGGCCGCCGCCGAGGCCGTGCGCATCCTGGAGCAGGCCGGGCTCGATCGCCCCGAGGTGCGCGCCCGGCAGTATCCCCAGGACCTCTCCGGCGGGCAGCGCCAGCGGGTGCTCATCGGGATCGCGCTGGCCTGCGGCCCGGAATTGGTGATCGCCGACGAGCCGACCAGCGCGCTGGATGTGACCGTGCAGCGCCGCATTCTGGACCACCTGGCCGCGCGCACCGCGGAGTCGGGCACGTCGGTGCTGCTCATCACCCACGATCTGGGCGTCGCCGCCGAACGCGCCGACCGCATCGCGGTCATGCGACAGGGCCGGATCGTCGAGATCGGCGACACCGCAACGGTGTTGCGCGATCCCCGGCACGAGTACACCCGGCGGCTCATCGCGGCCGCGCCGGGACTGGAACTCGACGGATACGGCGGCGAGACCGGCCCGCGCGATGCGGGATCGAAGGCGGCTGAGCCCGCAGGGGTTTCGGCGGCCGGGGCGGTGGCGAAGTCGCCCGCGTCATCGCGGACCACCGCGGGGGTGAGCCGTGGTGCCGGACCCTCGGCGTCGCCGCTGCTCACCGCCACCGGCCTGCGCAAGTCCTTCGACATCGCGCGCGGGGTATCGCTCGCGGCCGTCGCGGACGTCTCGCTCACCATCGGGCGGGGCGAAACCCTGGCCGTGGTGGGCGAATCCGGGTCCGGCAAGTCGACCACCGCGCGCCTGATCGCCCGGCTGGAGACGCCCGACGCGGGCACCGTCACCTTCGACGGGCAGGACATCGGCGGGCTGCGCGGGACGGCGCTGCGCGCGCTGCGCCGCCGCATCCAGGTCGTCTACCAGAACCCGTACGTGTCCCTGAATCCGAAGCTGACAGTGGGCCGCATCATCGCGGAACCGCTGCAGGCCTTCGGAATCGGTGACCGGCGGTCGCGGCGGGAGGACGTCGCCGCCCTGCTGGGGCAGGTCGCGTTGCCCGCGGCGTACGCCGCGCGCCGACCGGCCGAACTCTCCGGCGGCCAGCGCCAGCGGGTCGCCATCGCGCGGGCCCTGGCGCTGCGACCGGAACTGCTGGTGCTGGACGAACCGGTGTCCGCGCTCGACGTCTCGGTGCAGGCCCAGATCCTGGAATTGCTGGAGGGCCTGCGCTCCGAGCTGGGCCTGGCCTACCTGTTCATCTCGCACGATCTGGCCGTCGTGCGCAGGCTCGCGCACCGGGTCGCGGTCATGCGCGACGGAACCATCGTCGAAACCGCCGACACCGCCGAACTTTTCGGCGATCCGCGGCACGAATACACCCGCGAGCTGCTCGCGGCGGTACCCCGCGCCCGGAGCGCCGTCGCGCCCGCGCGCCCGGACGCCGCGCCCGAGCTCGTCCCCCTCGTCGAAAGGACGGCGTGATGCCGCGCTTCACCCCGCTGCTGCTCGGACTGGAACTGCCCGGCACCGGCACGCACCCGGCTTCCTGGCGGCGCGCGGACTCGCGCGCGGAGGAACTCTTCACCCCCGGCTACTGGGTGGACGCCCTGCGCGCCGCCGACGCCGCGGGCATCGACCTCGCCTTCATCCCGGATTCGTACGCGGCCTCGACCGGCCGGCCCGGCGCGGGCGCGACCGGTCAGCCCGGCGCGGGGGTGCTCGGCAGTCTCGACGCCGTCGCCATCGCCGCCCGGGCGGCCGCGGTGACCGAGCGCATCGGCCTGGTGCCGCAGGCGCCCGTCACCCACACCGAGCCGTTCCATCTCTCCAAAGCCGTTGCGAGCCTGGACTTCGCGAGCCTCGGCCGGGCGGGCTGGGAGGTCACCGTCGCCGCCGACGGCGAGGCGCGGCTGTTCGGGCGCAAGGCGGAACAGGATGCCCGCTCCCGCTGGCACGAAGCCGACGAGGCGATCGAGGTGGTGACCGCGCTCTGGGACAGCTGGGAGGACGACGCCGAGATCCGCGACGCCCCGACCGGCCGCTTCATCGACCGGGACAAGCTGCACTACATCGACTTCACCGGCGACAACTTCTCGGTGAAGGGCCCGTCCATCACCCCGCGCCCGCCGCAGGGCCTGCCCCTGGTGACCGTGCGGGCCGCCGACACGCCCAGCGCCCGCGTGGCGGTGCACCGCGCGGACATCGTGCGCATCGCCGCGGCGGATCTGGCCACCGCGGCGGCCGTGCGCACCGAAGTCCGCACCGCGGCCGCCGCCGCGGGCCGTGACCCCCAGCGGCTGCGGGTGCTGCTGGACATCGACGTCCACCTCGCCGCGACCGCCGACGCGGCGGCCGCGGGCGTCGCCGAACTCGAGGACTGGTTCGCCACCCCCGCGCCCGCCACCGTGTTCCACATCGGCACGGCCGCCGAACTCAACGAGCTGCTGCGACAGGTCGAAATCGACTGTGCCGCCGACGGTGTGGTGCTGCGACCGCTCGCGCTGCCCGCCGTGCTCGAGTACCTGCCGCTGATCGCGCCGCCGACGCCCGGCCCCGCGGAGTCCGGCGCGGACGGCGCCCGCACCCTGCGCTCCCGGCTCGGCCTGCCGCGCCCCGTCAATCGCTACGCCACCGCCTGAGGAGAGTCATGCCGGAACAGCCGATACGCAAGCGGATCCACCTCGCCGCGCACTTCCCGGGCGTCAATCACAACACCGTCTGGACCGACCCGCGCTCGGGCAGCCAGATCGACTTCGAGAACTTCGTGCATCTGGCGCGCACCGCCGAACGCGGCAGGTTCGACTTCTTCTTCCTCGCCGAGGGCCTGCGACTGCGCGAGCACCTGGACCGGATCCACGATCTGGACGTGGTGGGCCGGCCGGACACCTTCACCGTGCTCAACGCCCTCGCCGCGGTCACCACGCACCTCGGCCTGGCGGGCACCATCAACACCACCTACAACGAACCCTTCGAGCTGGCACGGCAATTCGCCTCGCTCGACCATCTCTCCGGCGGGCGCGCGGCCTGGAACGCGGTCACCTCGTCCGACGCCTTCACCGGCGAGAACTTCCGGCGCGGCGGCTATCTGGAGCACGCCAAGCGCTACACCCGCGCCGCCGAGGTGATCGATGCGACCCGGGCGCTGTGGGACAGCCCGCCCGCCGCCGGACCGGTGGTCGACCGTGCGCGCGGCGTCTTCGCGCCGCCCCCGGCCACGGTGCGCCTGCGCAGCGACCAGTTCGACATCGAGGCCGAGTTCGCGCTCCCGCGCAGTCCGCAGGGGTACCCGGTGCAGATCCAGGCGGGCGATTCGGACGAGGGCCGCGAATTCGCCGCCGCCAAGGCCGATGTCATCTTCAGCGCGCACGGTGAACTCGAGGACGGACAGCGCTTCTACCGGGACGTCAAGGACCGGCTCGCCAAGTACGGTCGCCGGCGCGAGGATCTGAAGATCATGCCCGCCGCGGGCTTCGTGCTCGGCGACACCGCCGCCGACGCGGCCGAGAACGCCCGCGTGATCCGCCGCGGCCAGGTGACCCCGCAGACCGCGATCGCCTTCCTGGAACAGGTGTGGGGCCGGGACCTGTCCGCCTACGACCCGGACGGCCCGCTCCCGGACATCGATCCGGTCGACAACGTGAACATCACCCGCGGCCGGGTGCGGCACGCCCGCGATCCGCTGGCGGTCGCGCAGGCGTGGCGCGCCAAGGCCGAGGCCGAGAACCTCAGCATCCGCGAGCTGATCATCGCGACGACCGCGCGCCAGCAGTTCGTGGGCACCCCCCGCGAGGTCGCGCTGTCGATCGACAACCACGTGCAATCCGACGCCGCCGACGGCTTCGTCCTGGTTCCCCATCTGACCCCCGGCGGCCTGGACGAGTTCGTGGACAAGGTGGTCCCCGAGCTCCAGGAACTCGGCACCTTCCGCACCGAGTACACCGGCACGACCCTGCGCGACCACCTCGGCCTGCGCCACCCCCACCTCGACGCCGAAGGGGTGCGCGCGTCCTGACCGCCGCGGTGCGATCGGGGGCGAAACACCGTGCGGCGAAATAATTCACGATGAGCGGGACCCGCGACACCGGCCGCCCGCCTTCGTAGCGTCGAAGCTGTCGCTATCACCGGAGTCCCGGTGCCGAACCATCCGTCGTCCCCGGCGCACCGCCCGCCGATTCCGGACCGCGGGGGTCGCCGGAACTCCGCACCGAGTACACCCCGCGCGCGACCACCTCGGTTGCGCCCCCATTCTCGGCACCGAAGGAGCACGTGCGTCATGACCGCAACCGTCACCGAATTCGAACAGCAGTGGGTCACCTGGCGCGCGGAGCGACAGGAGTGGGCCCGGCAGCCGCTGGGCTGGCTCAGCCTCACGGGGCTGCACTGGCTCGGCGCCACCGAGGAAGTGATCGACGGCCTGCCCGGGCGCTGGCGCGCCGAGGGCGAGCACGTCTATGTGCGGGCCGGCGCGGGCGACGAATTGCGGTTCGACGGAGCCGAATTGGACGGCGAGGTGGAGTTCACGCCGGGCGAGGGCAAGCCGGGGCTCGAGGTGCGCGCGGGCGACCGCGTCATCGAGATCATCCGCCGCACCAAGCAGTACGCGCTGCGCGTACACGATCCGGCGGCCCCCGCCCTGGCCGCGTTCACCGAGATCCCGGTCTACCCGGTCGATCCGCGCTGGACGGTGCTCGGCCGCTTCGAGCCGTTCGAGGTGGCGCGGGTGGTCACCACCGGCGCCGTCGTCGACGGGCTCGAACACCACCACGTCGCCACCGGCACCGTCACCTTCGAACTCGGCGGACTCGAGCACCGGCTCATCGTCTTCGGCAACCAGACCTTCGGCCTGCACCTGCTGTTCACCGACGGCACCAGCGGCGTCACCACCTACGGCGGCGCCCGCCGGCTCGACATTCCCCGCCCCGCCCCCGACGGCACCCTGACCCTGGACTTCAACCGGACCGTCAATCTGCCCTGCGCCTTCACCGACTACGCGACCTGCCCCATCGCCCCCGCGCAGAATCGCCTGCCGCTGGAACTCGAAGCGGGCGAGCGGGATCCGGGGAAAGCGACAGCGGCATGACCATCCCGCTGTCGGTCCTGGACCTGTCGCCGATCAGCGCGGGATCCGATGCCCGCCAGGCGCTGCGCAACACCATCGACCTGGCGCGCAACGCCGAACGCTGGGGCTACCGCCGGTACTGGATCGCCGAGCATCATTTCGTCGCGGTGGCGAGCTCGGCGCCCACGACCCTCGTCGCGCTGATCGCCGCGGCCACCGAGTCCATCCGGGTCGGGACGGCGGCGGTGCTGCTGGGGCATCACACCAGCGCGGCGGTGGTGGAGGCGTTCGGCACGGTGGACGCCCTGCATCCCGGCCGCCTGGATCTGGGCCTGGGCCGATCGGGTCATCGCGGTGAGCAATTGCGCTCGGCGGGTGTGCGACCGGTGCCGAATCCGGAGCGGCGCACCGAGGTCCGGGACGGCGTGGTGATCCCGCCGCCCTTCATCCCGGGCCAGCTGCTGGACACCAGCCGGATCGCCGCTGGCCTCGAGGCGCTGCACCTGCCGGGGTCGCGGCCGCTGCCCTACAGCGAACAGGTGCAGCAGATCCGCGATCTGCTGACCGGCCACTACACCGGCACCGACGGCGTGCACCTGCGCGCGGTCCCCGGTGAGGGCGCGGACGTGCAGCCGTGGCTGTTCGGCAGCAGCGGCGGCGAAAGCGCGCAGCTGGCGGGGGAATTGGGGCTGCCGTTCGCCGCCAACTACCACGTCTCACCCGGCACGATCGTGGAGACGGTGCAGGCGTACCGCGACGCCTTCCGGCCCTCGGAGCGCTATCCCCGTCCGTACCTGGTGGTTTCGGCCGACGTGGTGGTCGCCGAGGACGACGCCACCGCCCGGCACCTGGCCTCCACCTACCCACACTGGGTCTACAGCATTCGCAGCGGAGAGGGCGCGGCCGAGTACCTCGACCCCGACACCGCCCCGCCGCTGTCCGACCATCAGCGCAGGCTGGTCGGCGACCGGGTCGCCACCCAGTTCGTCGGCGCTCCCGGCACCGTCGCCGCGCGCCTGCACGCGTTGCGCGAGTTCACCGGTGCGGACGAACTCGTCGTCACCAGCGTCACCCACCGCCACGAGGATCGGCTCACCTCGCACCGCCTGCTGGCGCGCGAGTGGGGGCTGACCCACGTCAAGGCGGCCTGAGCTCTCACCTCGCTCTCGGGGAAGGGGACTCCAGCGCGAGCGAGGTGAGAACGGCTGCGCGACAGGGCCGAGCGCAGCCGAGCCCGGGGCCGGGCCCGGACCGTGGACCGTCCGGGCCCGGCTTCGGTGCCGTCGCCGGCCCTGCCCCGGGGCGACGCGGCCGAAGGTCGAAGCCCCGGCGCGGCACACCGAAGTCCCGGAATTCGCAGCGCCCGGGACCATCGCAGCGCCGCAGCGCCGGAACATCCAGGCGGGTGCAGCCCGGAGTATCGCGGCGCCGAAAGTCGATGTCCGCGAACGCTGTAGCCGTGGTCGACGACCCTTCGGCCTCGTGGAAGTCGCGAGGCCGACCAGTCGCGCGGTGTGTCTTCGGACTCAGCGATGTAGATCTCGGTCAGCACGTGGAGCGGGCGCTTGATCTGCCGCGCGCTCGTACGGCGTGTGCCTCCGAGATCATCGACGGCCCGGTGTGTGCCGTGCTCGGCCGGAGATCCGTTCCGGCCGAGCCCTTCCGGTCAGCGCGCGGTGCGTGTGGCGCGCCGCATGGCCGAGACCGGATCGGCGTAGAACACGCTCAGCGAGGTGACCGCGGCCGCGAACTCCTGCACCCGCCCGCCGAAGCGGCTCACCCGCAGATCCGCCGCGGGCAGCGTGGTGCTCTCGGCGAAAGCCTGTGCCACCCGCTCCATTCCGGGCCGGTAGCCGGTGAAGGCCTGCCCGCCCAGCACGACGCGATCGGGGTTGAACATGTCGCGCACCAGCGCCGCGGTGCGGCCGAGGATGTCGGCGCGCTCGAGCAGCAGGTCGCGAGCGGCGGTGTTGCCCGCGTCCGCGGCGCGATACAGATCGGTGATCGCCGGGCGGCGGGTGGCCTCCGGCTTGGGCAGCACGCCGCGGCGCACCGCGCGCTCCAGGAAGAAGCGCTCACCGATGGTCGCCTCCAAGCAACCGCGCCGGCCGCAGGTGCAATCGGCGTCCGAGCCGGTCGGCAGGTGCGCGATGGAGCCGGGGCCGTTGGCGGGGGTGTGCACGCGATCGTGCAGGGTCACCGCGATGCCCGCGGTCTCCCGGGCGTAGATGTACAGGCTGCTGCCGGGGCGCGGGCCCTCGCCCGGTTCGCGGTTGGCCAGCAACAGCTCCGAGGCGGCCATGGCCTCCACGTGCGCGGACACCGACACCGGCAGATCCAGCACGCTGCTGAAGACCGCGGCCACGGGTGCGGCCTGCCAGCCGAGGCGTGGGTGATCGACCACACCCGCGGCGGGATCGACCCGCCCCGCGAGCGCGACGCCGGTCCACAGCGGGCGGCGGCGCGGCAGGCGATCGAGGAACGCCTTGGCGCTGCGGGCCACTATGGTCAGCGCGGCGTCCTGACCCGTTTGCGGAGTGGCGATCTCGAGTCCGCCGAGGATGCGGCCGGACAGGTCCGCAGCCACGATGCGGGTGACGCTGGCGCCGATGTGCACGCCGACCGTCACGTACGAATCGGTGTCGACCTCGAAGGGCACTCGGGGACGGCCCACCGCGCCGGAGGCGGTGAGGTCCGCCCGCTCGCGCAGCAGTCCGGCCGTGAGCAGCGCCGAGACTTGGCGATTCACGGTCGCGATGCTGAGACCCGTTGCCTGCGCGGCGATATCGCGGAAGATGGGCCCGCGCGCCGCGGCCCGCAGGACGGCGGCGGCCGGGTTGTCGGTGATGCGCAGTTCCGGCGGTACCGCGGGACGAGCCGGGGCGAGCCGCGCGGTAGCCGCGGTGGTCTTGGTGGAAAGGGTGCGTTCGAGCGTGGGGCTGGACATATGGATCGGTCCTTGCTGCGGTCCCGGCCTGATCACAGGGGGGACGAATGCCTAGATGGAGATAGTCAGCGGTGCAGCGAACAAACCCGAATTCGAACGAATCGGAGAGACTAGATCTCGGCTGCGCTGGAGCGGGGACAACACAGTTCCCGCTGGAGCGGCAGGCGCACACCCAGCGCGACGGTCACGTAGGTGACCCGTGCGGCGAGGGGATGGGTGGCGGACATGGATTCAAGTTAACACTCCGCTCGAGCCGAACGGAAGATAACGAACGGCTGCCGGGGTACCCGAGCGTGGCGTCCCGCCCGCGCCTCAAACCCTCCGATACGGCTGCCTCCGCACCGAATATTTTGCGGCCCTTGCTGTTTGCCGAATCGAGATCGGGGTGGCGGAATACCGCCCCGGCGTGACCGACGCCACTGTGAACTCGGACAGCGCTCCCACATCTCGAGACAGGGCCCGTAGTCCACCTCACTCCGCCCCGCGCGGGCGCACACGCATTCGGATCACCGTGATTGCAAGCCGCACCGGCGCGGGCCGCGGTGGCGCAATACCCCGCGCGGTCCGGGAATCGGCAGGCCGTACGGGTGGCGCCGCGGGCCGGAACCGGCGCATTGCCGCCGCCGCGCGACCGTGTCCGATCTTGGTCCGCAGGTGCGGGGCCGGTGCGCCGCTACAGTTCGAAACCGCAGGTCAATGGCGGAAAGGAGCACGAAATGCCAGCAGAACCGACACCCTTGCGCACCCCGATCCGCCGGGCCGATCGCGCCCGCCAGGTGGCGGATATCCTCCGGCAGCAGATTCACGCGGACGCCTTCGAGAACTCGCTGCCCACCGAACAGGACCTCGCCACCGAGTTCACGGTGTCCCGCAACACGGTGCGCGACGCGCTCGCCCTGCTCAAGGACGAGGGCCTCATCGAGCGGGCGCCCAAGATCGGCACCCATGTGGCGCGCCGCAAATACGATCACGGCCTCGACGCCCTGCTCGGGTTGAAGGAAACCCTGCGCGGGCAGGGCGAGGTGCACAACGAGGTGCGTGCCGCGCACCTCGTGACCCCGCCGCCGGCGGTGGCCCGGCGCCTGCGCCTCGAGCCCGGGCAGCAGGCCGTCTATATCGAACGCCTCCGCTGGTTCGGCGATCTGCCGCTCAGCCTGGACCTGACCTACCTGGTCCCCGATATCGGCGAGCAGGTCCTGACCCGCGATCTGGAGACGAACGACGTCTTCGCGCTCATCGAGCAGATCAGCGGCGGCCCGCTCGGCTCGGCAGACCTCGCCCTGGAAGCCATCAGCGCGGACGCCCATTCGGCCGCGACCCTGCAACTGCCCGAAGGCGGCGCGCTGCTGCTGCTGGAGCGGCTCACGAAACTCGAGGACGGCCGCCCGGTCGACCTGGAATACATCCGGATGCGCGGCGACCGGATCACCATGCGCGGCAGCCTCATCCGGCCGCCGGAGCGCACCGATTGGAGGCTGATCTGAATGGCCCTGGTCAACCAGCGGGCGGATGTCCCGGTGACCATCGACGAATCCCTGTGCATTCAGGGTTGCACGCTCTGCGTCGAGATCTGCCCGCTCGATTCGCTGGCGATCAATCCCGAGAACGGCAAGGCGTTCATGCACGTGGACGAGTGCTGGTACTGCGGCCCTTGTGCCGCACGGTGTCCCACCGGCGCCGTCACCGTCAACATGCCCTACCTGCTCCGCTGAAGGATTCACCGTGAAGTTCCGCCCCGCCCGCCTCGCCGCCCTCGCGCTCGCCGCGGCGCTGTCGCTCACCGTCACCGGTTGCTCGCTCGAGGAATCCGCGAGCGGTGACACCGTCAAACTCGTCGTCGGCTACCAGTCCAAGACCATCAACACCGTCACCGCCGGAACCCTGTTGAAGGCCAAAGGTTTTCTGGAGCAGCGGCTGAACGATCTCACCGCCAAGGGTGGGCCGAAGTACCAGGTGGAGTGGCAGGACTACGACACCGGTGCGCCGATCACCGCGCAGATGGTGGCCGAGAAGATCGACATCGGCTCGATGGGCGACTACCCGCTGCTGATCAACGGCTCGCGGACGCAGGCCAACGAGCGATCGCGCACCGAGCTGGTGTCCATCACCGGCTACAACCCCAAGGGCGCGCTGAACATGGTGGTGGTCGCACCGAATTCCCCGGCCCGCACCATCAACGACCTGGCCGGGCAGAAGGTCTCGGCCAGCGTCGGCTCGGCCGGGCACGGCACCCTGGTGCAGGCCCTGACCCGGGCCGGCATCGACCCCAAGACCGGGGTCGAGGTGCTCAACCAGCAGCCGCAGGTCGGCGCCTCGGCGCTGGAATCGGGTCAGGTGGCGGCGCTGTCGCAGTTCGTGGCCTGGCCCGGGCTGCTCGTCTTCCAGGACAAGGCCAAACTCCTCTACGACGGCGCCGAACTGAACGTGCCCACCTTCCACGGTGTGGTGGCCCGTCGTGACTACGCCAAGAACCATCCCGAGGTACTCGATGCCTTCCTGCGCGCACAACTGGACGCGACCGACTTCATCCACACCGAGCCCCTGGAAGCGGCGCGCCTCGTCGCCGAGAACTCCGGACTGGCACAGGAGGTCGTGTACCTCTACAACGGGCCGGGCGGAACCTCCTTCGACACCACGCTGAAGCCGAGCCTGCTGGCCGCGTTCAAGGACGACGTCAAATACCTCAAGTCGATCGGCGACTTCGCGGACCTGGACATCGACGCCTTCGTCGACCAGGACCCGCTGCGCAAGGCTTTCGCCGACGCGGGCCGGAACTACGACGCCGAACTGGCGAACAACGCCAACCCCGCGCCGGTGAAGGGCACGGATCCGGTGAGCAACAAGCCCGCCGAGAATCCCGCGCTCGCCGGCGAGATCTGGTTCACCGGCCAGAGCGCGACCCAGCCGGTCTCGGACCCCACCGGCCTGCTGCGCGCCGTCAAACAGGCTCGCGCCCAGGGCAAGACGATCCGCGCCGCCTACATCCCCGACGCCGAGCTCGGCACCCGCTGGTTCGCCGACAAGGCCCTGTGGGTCCGTGATGGGGAGACCTACCTGCCCTTCACGACCGCGGCGGCCGCCCAGCGCTACCTGAGCACCCACCCCGCGGCGACGACGATCGCCTACGACCAAGCCGTCACCGAGGTCCGGTCGTGACCGCCTCGACCGAGATCTCCGCGGCCGGAACGGTATCCGCCGCACCCGCGGCCGAACCGGCCGTCGTGACCGCTCGGCCCGGGTCCGGTGCGACCCCGTGGCGGTCCCGGGCTGTTCGCCTGGCCTCCGTGCTGATCGCGATCGGAGCCTGGCAGTTCCTGACCGCCAACGACATTCGGCTCTGGGTCCGGTTCGACACGCTGCCGACCGTGACCGAGATCGTGCGGGCCTTCCGGCATCAGCTGGGGACCGAGGTGTTCTACCTCGACCTCGGGCAGTCGCTCATCCGCATCCTCACCGGCTTCGGGCTGGCGGCGGCGCTGGGCGTGCTCACCGGGGTGGCGCTGGGGCGGTCGCGGTGGGCGGCGGACACCATCGGGCCCATCACCGAACTGGCGCGGCCGATTCCGGCCATCGCGGTGGTGCCGGTGGCGATCCTGCTCTTCCCCGAGGACGAGGCCGGAATCGTGTTCATCACCTTCTTCGCCGCGTTCTTCCCGGTCATGGTGTCCACCCGGCACGCGGTGCGCGCCCTGCCCACGCTGTGGGAGGACTCGGTGCGCACGCTCGGCGGCAGCCGGTGGGACGTCCTGCTGCGCGTCGTGCTGCCGGGCAGCCTGCCCGGCGTCTTCAGCGGCCTGTCCGTGGGCATCGGCGTGGCCTGGATCTGCGTGGTGTCGGCCGAGATGATCTCCGGGCGACTGGGTGTCGGCTACCGCACCTGGCAGGCGTACACCATCGTCGACTACCCGGGCGTGTTCGTCGGCATCATCACCATCGGCGTGCTGGGGTACGGCACCTCGGCGGCGGTCGAACTCATCGGGCGGCGCGTGACGCACTGGCTGCCGCGCGTACAGGAGGTGGCGAAATGACGGGCGCCGGAATGAATCTGCGGGCCGAGGGCATCGACCTGTCCTACACCGGCGCACCGGTCATCCGGGGCCTGGACCTGGAGGTGCTGCCGGGGGAGATCCTGATCCTCACCGGACCCTCCGGCTGCGGCAAGTCCACCGTGCTGCGCGCACTCGCCGGCCTGCTGCGCCCGGACGCCGGGCGGGTGCTCGCCGACGGCGTGCCGGTGACCGGAACCAACCGGGATCGCGCCGTGGTCTTCCAGGACAACGCGCTGCTGCCGTGGCGCACCGTGCGCTCGAACATCGAACTGGCGCTCAAGCTCCGGGGCGAACCCCGGGCGGGCCGCCGGGAACTGGCCGAGCGCTGGATCCGGGAGATCGGCCTCACCGGCTTCGCGGACTACCTGCCCAAGAGCCTGTCCGGCGGGATGCGCCAGCGCGTGCAGCTCGCGCGCGGACTGGCCGGGGCGCCGCGCGCGGTCCTCATGGACGAACCCTTCGGCGCGCTCGACACCCAGACCCGGGCCACCATGCAACGCCTGCTCATCGACACCTGGCGGACGCATCCGACCACCGTCGTCTTCGTCACCCACGACGTGGACGAGGCGCTGCTGCTCGGCGACCGCGTCGCGGTGCTGGGCCGGGCGGGCGAACCGCTGCGGGCGCTGCTGGAGGTCCCCCGGCCGCGCACCCTGGGCGTCAACCACTCGGCGCTGCGCGCCGAAATCATCACCGCGCTGGATCATTCCGGCGATCTCGCCACCCTGTAGCGCCGTTCCCCGTCCGCCCGGCTCGACGCCGCCGGGCGGGCCGTATCGGACGCGCCGTCCCCGACTTCGAATGCTGGTGTATCCCATGGAGATTCCTGATCTGTCCGAGCTGACCCGGCTGGACTGCGACGTACTGGTCGTCGGCGGCGGCACCGCGGGCACCATGGCCGCGCTCACCGCCGCCGAACAGGGCGCGAACGTGCTGCTGCTGGAGAAGGCGCACGTGCGGCACTCCGGGGCGCTGGCCATGGGCATGGACGGGGTGAACAACGCCGTCATCCCCGGCAAGGCCGAGCCCGAGGACTACGTCGCCGAGATCACCCGCGCCAACGACGGAATCGTCAACCAGCGCACCATCTATCAGACCGCCACCCGCGGCTTCGCCATGGTGCAGCGGCTGGAGCGCTACGGGGTGAAGTTCGAGAAGGACGCCTACGGGGAGTACGCGGTGCGCCGGGTGCACCGCTCCGGATCTTACGTGCTGCCCATGCCCGAGGGCAAGGACGTGAAGAAGGCGCTGTATCGCGTGCTGCGCCAGCGCAAGATGCGCGAGCGCATCCGGATCGAGAACCGGCTCATGCCCGTTCGGGTGCTGACCGAGAACGGGCGCGCGGTCGGCGCGGCCGCGCTGAACACGCGCACCGGGGAATTCGTGGCGGTGGGGGCCAAGGCCGTGATCCTCGCGACCGGACCCTGCGGCCGCCTCGGCCTGCCCGCCTCCGGATATCTCTACGGCACCTACGAGAACCCGACCAACGCCGGCGACGGGTACGCGATGGCGTACCACGCGGGCGCGGAACTCTCGGGCATCGAATGCTTCCAGATCAACCCGCTCATCAAGGATTACAACGGTCCCGCCTGCGCGTACGTCGCCAATCCCTTCGGCGGCTACCAGGTCAACGCCCTGGGTGAGCGCTTCGTGGACTCGGACTACTGGTCCGGTGCGATGATGTCCGAGGTCAAGCAGGAGATCGAATCCGCGCGCGGGCCCATCTATCTCAAGGTCTCGCACCTGCCGACCGAGACCCTGGACACTCTCGAGGGGATCCTGCACACCACCGAACGCCCCACCCGCGGCACCTTCCACGCCAATCGCGGGCACGACTACCGCACCCACGACATCGAGATGCACATCTCCGAGATCGGCCTGTGCAGTGGGCATTCCGCGTCGGGGGTCTGGGTGGACGAGAACGCCCGCACCACCGTGCCCGGCCTCTACGCCGCCGGTGACCTGGCCTGCGTACCGCACAACTACATGATCGGCGCGTTCGTCTACGGCGACCTGGCCGGCGCGCACGCCGCGTCCACCCTCGCGGACCTGCCCGCGCCCGCCGAACTGCCCGCCGATCAGCTGGCCGCCGCGCACGAGCTGGTGTACCGCCCGCTGCGCAATCCCGAGGGCCCGCCACAGCAGCAGGTGGAGTACAAACTGCGCCGCTTCGTGAACGACTATGTGGCGCCGCCGAAGACGGCCACCAAGCTCTCGCTCGCCATCGAGACCTTCGACCGCATGCTCGACGACATCGCGGCCATGGGCGCGCAGACCCCGCACGAGCTGATGCGCTGCGCCGAGGTGACCTTCATCCGCGACTGCGCCGAGATGGCGGCCCGCTCGTCGCTGACCCGCACCGAATCCCGCTGGGGCCTCTACCACGAACGCGCCGACCTCCCCGAGCGCGACGACGTCGACTGGCGCTACCACCTCAACCTGCGCAAGACCGACGGCGGCGAGATGGAGTTCCTGAAGCGCCCGGTCGCCCCGTACTTCGTCCCGGTACCCGGGCTGGACGATCTGCCCTCCGCCGACGATACCGTCATCCCCGTGGCCCAGCCGGAACTGGTGGGCAGCCCGCCGAACGTGGCTGCGGCGCTGCCGGATTCGGCCGCGGTATCAGCCACCGGACCCGTGGCCACGGCCGTTGTCTCCCCGCGCATCGCGCTGCTGCTGTCGCTGGACGCGCCCACCGTCGCCGAACTCGGCTCGTTCCTGGACGATTCGGATGCCCAGGTTCGCGCCACCGCGATCTCGGTCCTGACCGAGGGCACCCCCGACGGCTGGGGCGAGCCGCTGATCGCCGCCCTCGCCGATTCCGACGCGCCCGTCCGCGCCGAGGCCATCGCCGGTCTCCGCGAGCTGGTCGAGATCCTGCCCGCCGCCGACGGTTTGGCCGCGCACGCGGACTCCCCCGACCCGGCCGTCCGCGCGGTGGTCGTGGACCTGCTGCGGGCCCTGCGCGCGGGCTCCCCGGAACTGTTTACCCGCGCGGCGGCGGACCCCGACCACCGCGTGCGCATCGAGGCGGTGAGCGGCCTTGTCTCCCTGGACGATTGGACCGCGCTGTCCGCCGCGACCCGGGACGGCAACCGCGAGGTTCGCATAGCCGCCGCCCGCGGCCTGGCCACGATCGGCCGCGGCGGCCTGGAGTCGGTCCGCGCCCTCCTGGACGACCGCGACCCCCTGGTCCGCGCTGCCGCCCTCACGGCTCTGGCCCGCCTGGGCACCCCCGAGGACACCCCGGTCCTGGCCGCAGCCCTGAAGGATTCGGCCTGGCAGGTCCGCGAGGGCGCGGCCCGCGGCCTCCCCGCCGCCGGCCCCGACCTGGCCGCCGACCCCCTCCGCCTGGCCCTGACCGACATCCACCCCGACATCCGCAAGGCCGCGGTCCTGACCCTGAGCACCTGGCCCGAGTCCGACGCGGCCCGCGAGTCCCTGGAGTCGGCCTTGGAAGACACCGACGCCGACGTCCGCGCCTACGCCCGCCGCGCCCTGGCGGTGCATGCCGGCTGAGACTCCCGCGTGAACACGAGTCCGGGTGCGGCGGGCAGCCGGTACCGATGCTTTCGCCGGGCGTGCATCGACATCGACCGGATGTGAGATCGGCTCGGCCGTAACGGCATACGGCACGGTCGAGCCGGGCCCTCAGACCGTTTGCGGCTGTCGAGCCAGCGCGTCCCGCAGCGCCACGCGGGTGGTGATCCCGAGCTTGGGAAAGACCCGGTACAGATGTGAACTGATGGTGCGTGGCGACAGATAGAGCTGCTTGCCGATCTCCTTGTTGGTCAGCCCGGCGGCCGCGAGTTCGGCGATACGCCGCTCCTGCCAGGTCAGGTCCACCGAATCCGGCTCGGGAATACGAAGACTCACACCCAGGGCACGCAATTCGGCGTGCGCGCGTTTCGCCCAGAGCGAGGCGCCGAGACGATCGAAGCACTCGGCCGCCGCGACCAGGTGGGGCCGAGCGGCGGTGCGGCTGTTGGCATGGCGCAGCCGGATCCCGTACGCCAGCCGGATGCGGGCCAGTTCGAAGGGGAAATGTGCTGCCGCCGGGTGATTTTCGGCGTGAGCCATCGAGGCGGCGGCCTCCTCGCCGGTAGCGGCGGTCAGCGCGCCCGCACCGTGGGTGACGATCGCCAGCCGGGGCGAGATCGCCACGAAACCCGCACGACGTGCGCTGTCGACGTGGTCGCGTGCCTCCTCCATTCGACCGGAGTACACCGCCGCTTCCACCAGATCGAGCAGGCCGCGCGATGCCTGATGGGCATACGCGGTGAACTCACCCGGCGCGGTGATCGCCACCGCGTGCCGATAGGCGGTATCGAAATCTCCTTCGCCGAGTGCGGCGAGGGCACCGGTGGCGTTCGCGAGCTGGGTCAGGAACCCGAGACCGCGTGGGCCGGCCCAGGATTCGACCTCCGCCTGCCACCGCCGGGCCTGCTCGACCCGGCCGCGCAACGCCGCCAGCTGGGCGAGATACACCCGGCTCTGCTGGACGAACAACTCGAATCCGAGTTCGGTGGCTCGCCGCAGCGCCCGCTGACCGGTGCGCTCGGCTGCCTCCCACTCCCCGGTCGCGAGCTGGTCGAGCATGATGACGTGCGACATCACGATGCCGCTGCTCACCGCGCCCGTGTCGAGTTCACGGTCGACCATGCGGTGCAGATGCGTACGGAATTCACCGGTGATATCGAGGTGGTAGGCCGACACCGCCAACCTGGTGATATCCCACGGCGTCGGCTCGGCGGTACCCGCGCCCGCCGTCGTGACCCGTTGCGCGGCACCGGAACCGTGGCGCACGACATCGCTCCAGGTATCGCTGTACAGCAGCGAGGCGGGCGGGAGCAGATCACGCACCGCGGTCACCAGTGCCCGGGTATCCGCCCACATCCGCGCGTCGCCGGAATACTGGCTCATCGCGAGCAGCAGATCGACCAGCCGGGTGAGGGTTTCGTTCGGTTCGCTGCTCACCGCGCGCAGCTGCTCGATCGCCCCTCGCACCCGCCGGGTGGTGGAACGGATGTCGCCGTCGCCATAGAACGAGGAATACGCCGCGGCCAGGACCATGGCCGGGGATTCGGCCACCTCGGCGAGGGGCGTGCGCGCGAGCCGCTGGGCGAGGTCCAGCCGAGCCGCGTGCCCGGCGACGAACGCGGCGTCGGCGAGACGGCGCGAGCGGTCTTCGGAACGCTCGCTCAACTGTGCGGCCTTGGTCAGCAGCGCCACCGCGGTGCCCGCACCGCCGCGCCGGGTGGCGATGCCGGCCGCGGTCTCCAAGGCTGCCGCCACGCTGTCGTCGGGGCCCTCGGCGACGGCGGCCAGATGCGTGGCCCGGCGTTCGAGATCGTCGTCGGACGCGGCGGCCAGCTCGAGGTGGGCCGCCCGGCGCTGGGACAGGGTCGCGGTGTGAATCACCGCCGCCCGCACCAGCGGATGACGGAATCGGTAGCGGCCATCGGCGGGGTCGATGTCGAGCAGGCCCGCGGTCGCCGCTTGCTCGACGCCGCGCAAGCGGTAGCCGCTATCGGAACCGGTGATGGTCGTGTCCAGCGCCGCGCGCAGCAATTCCGTTCGCACCCGCTCGTCGAGGGCCGTGATGCGCGCCCGGTACAGCTGCTGGAGGCGGTGCGGAACCGGCACGGCCCGGTCATCGAACAGTTCGTCGGCGTCATCGGGATCGGCGGGTATGTGGGTGGGCAGTTCCACCAGCGCGAGTGGATTGCCCACGGCGTTGTCGAGGGTGATCCGCCGCGTCCGGGAGGCGAGTCCGGGATAGCGTCGATCGAGCAGTCGCGCCGCCGCGGCGTCGGACAGCGCGCCGATCCCGAGCTCGGGAACGGCCGCCGCGTCCCACCGCGATTCGACATCGGTGCGAACCGCCAACAGCATCTTCACCGCTCCGGCGCGCAGTCGCCGGGCCACGAAGCCGCACACCTCGGCACTCGCGGCGTCGAACCAGTGCGCGTCGTCGACGACGAGCAGCAGCCTGTCGTCGCCGGCGGCGGTCTCCAGCAGGTGCAGCACCGCGATTCCGAGAGTCATCACCGAGGGACTGCCGTGCGCGCGCTGTTCGAAGAACGTCTCGAATACCGCGCGGGCGCTGTCGTCGAGATCGGCCGACCGGCCGAGTAGCGGATAGAGGATCTGATGCAGGCCGGCGTAGACGAGTTCGCTCTCGGCTTCTACGCCGGACACCCGGATCACCGCGTCGCCGCGCTGTCCGGCCAGTCGCACGGCGTAGTCGAGCAGGGCGGTCTTACCGATGCCGCTGTCCCCCCGCAGGATCAGCGATAGACCCGATGGCTCGGCCACGAACGCGTCGAGTGTCGCGCGCTCGGAGTCACGGCCCTCGAGGGTGACGGTGCTGGTGTGCATTGTGGTGCTCCTTGAATCTGCACTGCGCGCTGAGCCGCTGGTCGCCGCAGTGGTGAAAAGTCGTCGGCCCGTCGCGACCCTCGCCGCGACGCCCGATCGCTCGGCGAACCGGCCGGCGTCAGCGGGCGACGCGCATGCGGCCGCGTTCCCGGACGGATAGCCCGCCCCAGATGCCGAAGCGCTCGTCTCGGGCCAGCGCGTAGTCGAGGCAGCGCTGCCGCACCTCACAACCGGCGCAGATCCGCTTGGCCTCCCGCACGGATGCGCCCTTCTCGGGAAAGAACGCGTCCGGATCGGTCTGGGCGCACAGCCCTTGTTCGCGCCACGCCACATCCTCGTGGCCTGCCTGGCCGACAGGGCTGTCGAGAGCGGGGAAGTACGTGGCCACGGTTACTCCGATGTTCGGTGGCTGATGGATGAGCCATTGAGAAAACTCTCTCGAATCGGGGCCCCGGCGTCGTCACGGCTGACAGCCAACCCGGGGGCGGGAATTCCGCCCGCGGCACTACCGGCTAGCTGCTATCGCCCGTGCGGTACCGGAATGGTACGGGCGTGCCCTATCGTCGGTACGGGCGTTATGGAAGGGATACGAGCGACGATGACTGCCGTGCGGGTCGTGGTGGCCGACGACGACGTTCTGCTCCGCGAAGGGCTGGCCAGTCTGCTGGAGACATCGGGCTTCGACGTGGTCGGCCGCGCGGGCGATCCCACCGAGTTGCTCGCCGTGGTACGCGAGGCGCGTCCGGCCCTGGCCGTGATCGACATCCGCATGCCACCGACCCATACCGGTGAGGGCCTGGACGCGGCCCGGGTCATTCGCGCCGAAGCGCCGGACACCGCGATTCTGCTGCTGTCGGCGCACGTCGAGGTCGAGCATGCGCTGGAACTGCTCAACGGCGGGCGCGGCACCGGCTATCTGCTCAAGAGCCGGGTCACCGATGTCACCGAATTCGTCGACACCGTGCAGCGTGTCGCGAAGGGCGCGTCGGTCATCGACCCCGCCGTGGTGGAGGAACTGGTGGCCACTCGACGGCGTACCGATCCGTTGGCGGTGCTCAGCAGCCGCGAACGCGAGGTGCTGACCGCGATGGCGGAGGGCCTGTCCAATGTCGGGATCGCCCGGCGGCTGTGGATCACCGAGGGGACCGTGGAAAAGCATGTGCGGAGCATTCTGACCAAACTCGATCTCAGCGAGACCGCCGACGATCACCGCAGAGTGCGCGCGGTCATCATGTATCTCGACGCCATCAGCTGAACGGCGAGCCGTCGGCGGAACGGCCGTGCAGGTCGATCATCCGCGTGACAGCCTCGGCCGACAGCACGAACTTCGGCAGGAATCCCACCGCCGAGCTCGACTCGATCAGGTCCTGGAAGTCCTGTTCGGCGTGGGTGGAGATGAGGATCACCAGCGGCGCGTCCCCGGGCATGCGATGCAGTTGTTCGGCGACATCGAAGCCGTTCTGCCCGCCCAGGTCGATATCGACCAGCGCGACCTCGGGACGCAGCTCACGCGCCGCGCGGATCGCGTCCGCGCAGGTGGATGCGTCGGCGACCACGGTGAAGCCCCCACGTTCGAGCATCGCGCGCGCGGCCGCGCGAAACGGGGGGCTGTCGTCGACGATCAGACAGCGCACGTGCTCACAACTCCACCGGCCATGCTGCAAGGTTCCCAGATCGCGGCAGCGCGGGCATTGCTGCTAGCTGGAAGGTGTCCGTATCACGGCATCGGCGACCGGACCGCGTGGTGCCCGGTCGCGCGGAACTGCCGTTAACATCGCCGCTATGGCGTTGTGGACCACCGGGTCGAAGAAGGATGTTCCCGCTGGTTCGGCGTGGTCCGAGCCATCGGACGGGGATGGGTCGTCCCTGCACGAGCGGATATTGGGGCTGGTGCTGCGTCCCACCGCGCCGCCGACCCGGTGGGGTGTGCTGGTCGCCGTGGCGTTGATATCCGGTGAGATAGTGCTGGTCCAGCAACTTCGCCGCATCGCACCCGACATGGCTTTCGGCGCGCTCTTCCTGTTCGGCGTGCTGATGGTCTCGGCGGGGTGGGGCTTTCCCCTCGCGTTCGCCACCTCGCTCGCGAGTGCGTGCGCCTACGTCTACTTTCACAGTGCCGACGACGCCGATGCCCTGGTCCCCGCCGTCATCGTCTTCCTGGTGCTCAGCATCGCGACCACCGTGCTCGTCGGCCAGGCGAGGTTACGCGCGCGCGAGGCCGAGGAACGCCGGCGCGAAGCCGATCTCGCGGCCGATCTCGCCCGGCTGGTGTTGCGCGCGGTCGATCTGCCCGCCGCGTTGACCGCCGCCGGACACCGGATAACCCGGGCGCTCGCCCTGCCCGCCCCGGGGGCCGTGCTGCTGGTTGCGGACGACCCCGGCCCCGATCTCACCGGCCGCGAGGCGATCGGGTTGCACGACGGCACCAATTCGGTTGGCACACTGCTGGTTCCGTCCCTGCTCACCGCCGAACAAGCCGGACGGGTGCGGCGAATCCTGCCGTCGTTGCGAGCGTTGCTGTCCGCCGCGCGTGAACACGATCGCTTGAACGCGGCCCTGCGGTCGAGCCGTCGCGAACTCGAACGCTTCTTCGCGCTGACCACCGAACTGCTGTGTATCGGCGACGCCGATGGCATCGGTCGCACCAACCCCGCGTTCGAGGAAGTGCTCGGCTATGACCTCGACCGGTTGCGGAGCACTCCGCTGCGAGAGCTGTTCCACCCCGAGGACCGGGCCCGCACCGAGGATCTGCTCGACCGGGTGCTCGCGCGGGACGCGACCGTCACCTTCGAGGTCCGCTGCCTGCGCAGCGACGGTGTGCAGCGCTGGCTGGAGTGGAGCATGGTCGGCGACCAGGGCACCCTGTTCGCCACGGCTCGTGATGTCACCGACCGCCGGCGGGAACAGAACCGCCTGTGGGAAGCCCAGCAACAGCTCGAACGAAGCCACACCAGGGTCAGCGCGCTGGCCCGGCAGCAGACCGCGTTGCGCCGGGTCGCGACCCTGGTGGCCCAGCGTCCGGATCCGGACGAGGTGTACCCGGTGGCGGTCGCCGAACTCGCGGCCAGCCTCGACATCGAGCATGTCTCGCTGGTGCGTTACGAGGAGCCGGAGCACTGCGTGGTCGTCGCGGCCCACGACGGAACCGCATCGGACGGCGCGCTCGCCGTGGGGGAACGGTTGCAACTGGGCGGGGACAACATTTCGACCCTGGTGTACCGCACCGGACTTCCCGCGCGTATCGAGTCCTATCCCGACACCGACACTCCCGTGGCGCGACGGCTGCGCCGCGTCGGTATGCGCAGCGGGATGGGTGTTCCGATCACGGTCGACGATCGGGTGTGGGGTGCCCTGGTCGTCGGCTCCGACCGCCGCGAGACCATGAATTTCGACAATCAGGCCCACACCGTCGACTACGCCGATCTGATCGCCACCGCGATCTACAACCACGAGACCCGCGCGGCGCTCACCGCCTCCCGCGCGCGCATCGTCGCGGCGGCCGACCAGGCCCGGCGCACCATCGAGCGGGACCTGCACGACGGTGTCCAGCAACGCATCGTCGCTCTCGGTCTCGGGCTACGCGCGACCCAGAGCGCGATCCCGCCCGACCACGGCGACCTGCGCGGGCAGCTGTCCGACCATGTCGACAGCCTGTCCCAGCTCTACACCGACCTGCAGGAACTGTCCCGGGGTATCCATCCGGCCATCCTGTCCCGCGGCGGTCTCGGGCCGGCGCTGAAGACGCTCGCTCGCCGCTCGTCGGTACCGGTTCGTCTCGAGCTGTCGGTGACGGGTCGATTGCCGGAATCGGTGGAGGTGGCCGCCTACTACGTGGTGGCCGAATCACTCACCAACACCGCCAAATACGCACGCGCCGAAGAGATCCTGCTGCGGGCCGAGTCCGCGAACGGATACCTGGAACTGCGGGTTTCCGACGATGGTGCCGGCGGGGCGCGCATCGGCGCGGGATCGGGTCTGCTCGGTTTGCAGGACCGTGTGGAAGCACTCGACGGCACCCTCGAACTCACGTCGCCGTCGGGTGCCGGTACCACCATCACCGCCAGGATTCCCATTCCCCGATGACCTGTGCCGGCGCGATGCCCTGCCGCCGTCGTAATGTGCGGGCATCGAGGCCGGAGTTCGTGTGGTCAGCGGTCGTTCGCGTCGGCGAACAGGCCCTCCACGGCGGTGATGAAGTACGGGAAGTGCCCGGCGAACTGGTAGAGGTCGTGTTCGGACTCGAAGCCGCCGAACCAGTAGACGCCGAGCTCGCCGTCGTCGGCGGGGTTCAGGTCGCGGAACTTGTTGACCCACTGGTCCGTTCGGCGGCCCGCCACCATGAAGGGGAGGCCGCGGGAGAAGACCATCTCCTGATCGGGGGGCGGAAGCTGCTGGGGGACAACGGCGTCGAGGCTGCGGAGCATCGCCTGCACGCGGGCCGCGACGTCGCGGCCCAGCGCCGTGCGCGAGGGGAGATAGCGGGGGAGCAGCAGGGCCGCGACGCCCGCCGCGGCCAGGGCCACGCCGATCAGGGCGTGGCCGGGGCCCAGGGCCAGGGCCACGGTGGTGATCGCGCCGGCGGCGATCAGGCCCACGCCCAGCCAGAACTCGAAGCCGCGACGGGTGCGATCGATGAACGTGCCGCGCGCGGTGGCGTCGTCGATCAGGGCGGCGCGCACATCGTTCGCCGGAACCCGGCCGCGGCGCTGGGACAGCAGCACCGAATCCTTGCCGTCGGGAATCAGCGCCGCGTACACCGCGCGCTCGTAGCCCGTCAGATGCTCGTCGGGGGCGTTGACCCGGGTGATCCGCCAGTCCGACTCACCGGCCACCTCGACCCAGACATAGCTGCGCACGGCCAGATCCACCAGCGTCGCGGCCATGTCGGCGGCATCGACGTAGCCGTCCGCCAGCAGGCCCGCGGTTCCGGGCAGCACGCCGTCCGGCGAGGTGAAGGTGACCCGATTGCCCTCGCGCGCCAGCGGATCGAGCACCGCGGCGCCGTTGGGCTGCACCCGGCGCGCCCAGAACACGTACCCGCCCGCGGCCAGCAGCCCGGCCAGCAGCGCGCCGAAGGCCGCCCACACCGGCGTGGTCAGCGAGAACGGGCCGGGCGCGTTGTCGTCCTCGATATTCGCGTTGGCCTGCACCGTGCCCGCCGGCACCTGCAACGTCACATCGACGATGTCGCCCTTGCGCAGTCCGGTCTTCTCCAGGTGCGCCACCCCGTCGGGCTCGACGCGAATGTCCGCGCAGTTCTCGGGTTTTCCGGGCGGGCCGATCGTGCACTTGGTGATGCCCATCCGGAAATCGGGGCTGATCACCGTGGCGCTGATCGAGGCCACATCGGTGTTGAGCACCCCGGTCCAGTGGAACACCTGCGCGCCCTGGGTCTCGGACACGGTGTTGTGCACCACGTACGTCACCGTGGCCGTGCCCGGGCGGACCTCGATGGTGAAGAGATTGTCGGCGACGCCTGCGGTGCCGTCCCCGACGGTCTGCACATCGGTGACCTCGAAGCTGCGCTCGACGCCCTCGCTCAGCTGCACCCGCAGCGGCAGCACCTGCCGGAACTCTTCGCCCTCGGGCACTTCCACGGTCTGGCTCACTCGCAGCAGACCGTCGTCGCCGAGATTGATATCCGCGGTGATGCGCACCCCGACCGGCTGCGCGTGGGCGATCGGCGCGAAAATGCCCGCTACCGCGAGCAGCAGCGCGACGAGGGCGCCCCCCCGAAAAATCTGCATGGATGGCTACTCTAGCCAGCTTGCTATTCTTCCTCAGCGGCTGTCGGTAGTCACTGAGGAACGAGGGGGTGTGGGGGATGACTCGCCCACCGTCCGGGCACGGACCGAATCCCCCGGGTGGCTGGCCGCCACAACCCGGGCAGCGCCCGCAGCAACCCGGACAGCGACCGATGCAGCCACCGCCCGGCTACCCGCAGCGCCCCGGTTATCCGCAGCGTCAAGGCTTTCCGCCGCCCCCCGGCTACCGGCCGGCGGGTCCCGCGCAGCCGCCCGGCCCGGGATACCCGGCGCCCCAGGGACACCCGCGGTCCCGGCCGCCCGGGTACGGCGGCGCACCGGGATACGGCCCGCCCGCCGCCGCGCAACCCCGTCAGCCCGCCTATCGCCCGCCGATGCCGCCGCCGCCCGCGCACACCGCGGCCGGGCGCACCCAGCCGCCGCCCCCGCCGCCGCGCCGCACGCGCTGGGGCACCCTGCTGGTCGTGCTCATCCTGCTGGTGACGGGTCTGCTGCTGCGCACGGCCGTCAAGAACGGTTTGGACACACTGGGTTCCGGCGACGGGGTCGGCACCACCTACCCGGCCCAGCCGGACGCCCCCGGCGTGGCCAAGACCTCGGACAATCCGCTCGTGGTCGACACGAACCTCACCCTCGTTCCCGCGAACTGCGACTACACGCCGTGGGGCACGCAGGTGAGCACCGCCCGCACCTTCTTCGACACCGCCGCCAAATGCCTGGAGGACGCCTGGCGCCCGCTGTTCACCGAGGTGAACCTGGCCTTCGAGCCGCCCAAAGTCATGGTCTCGGAAGGCACTTCGGGCATCACCACGCTGTGCACCGGCAACAGCAGCAGTTTCGCCGCGTTCTACTGCTCCGCGGACAAGACCATCTACATGCCCATCAGCCAGCTGCAGACCGACATGTACGGCGACAACTGGGTGGTCTACCTGTCGGTCTTCGCGCACGAGTACGGCCATCACGTGCAGGCGCAGTCCGGCATCCTGGGCAAGGTGCACCAGGAACGGCGTTCGGCGGGCACCCGCTCGGACAGCGGACTCGAACTCTCGCGCCGAACCGAGTTGCAGGCCAACTGTTTCGACGGCATGTACCTCGCCGCGTCCAAGGGCGGCGGCGCGCTGACCACCGCGCAGATCAACGTGGCCAAGAACGACATCTACCACCGCGGCGACGCCCCGGGCGACATGCGCGATCACGGCAGTTCGCAGAACAGCGGCGGCTGGTTCGAACTCGGCTACGACAAGAACCGCACGGCACAGTGCAATACGTTCGCCGCGGCCGCGAGCAAGGTGAACTGACCCGGCGCGACATCCGGTGCCCATCCCGGCAAAAGGCCGGGGCGGTGAGTGGATCACTCACCGCCCCGGCCTTTTACCGTTCGGACCGACTCAGTGCCCGAACGGCCCCTCACCCGGACGTCGCTGTCCGTGCCCGTGCCCGTTCACGCCCTCGGCGTAAGCGGTCTCCGCGTGCAGCGCGAAGTCGATCCCGTTGACCTCGTCCTCGCGGTTCACCCGGAAGCCGATGGTCTTGTCGATGAGCTTGCCCAGCGCGAAGGAGACGCCGAAGGCGAAGAGCGCCACCGCGACCACGCCGACCGCCTGCTTGCCGAGCTGGGTCAGCCCGCCGCCGTAGAACAGCCCCTCCTTGCCGCCCTCGCCGGTCATGGTCTGGCTGGCGAGCAGCCCGATGAGCATCGTGCCGACCACGCCGCCCACGAAGTGCACACCCACCACGTCGAGCGAATCGTCGTAGTTGCCCTTGAACTTCCAGCCCACCGCGAACGAGCACACCACGCCCGCGACCAGACCCACCACGAGCGCGCCGACCGTGGTCACCGAACCGCAGGACGGGGTGATGGCGACCAGACCGGCCACCACGCCCGAGGCCGCGCCGAAGGTGGTCGGGCGGCCGTCGCGGAACTGCTCCACCGCGAGCCAGCCCAGCATGCCGAGGCAGCCCGCGACCAGGGTGTTCAGGAAGACCGCGGCGGCGGTGCCGTTGGCGTTCAGCGCGGAACCGGCGTTGAAGCCGAACCAGCCGAACCACAGCAGGCCCGCGCCCAACAGCACGAAGGGCAGATTGTGCGGGCGCATGGCGTCGACCTTGAAACCCACGCGCGGGCCCAGGACCAGCGCCAGCGCCAGTGCCGAAGCGCCCGAGGCGATCTCGACGACCAGGCCGCCCGCGTAATCCATGACGCCGAACTTGGCCAGCCAGCCGTCCGGGGTCCACACCCAGTGCGCGATCGGGGCGTACACCGCGATGGCCCACAGCGGCACGAACACCATCCACGCCGAGAACTTCGCGCGATCGGCGATGGCGCCGCTGACCAGGGCGACGGTCAGGATGGCGAACGTCAGCTGGAAGGTGACATACAGCAGCTGCGGAATACCGGTGTTCTCACCGATCAGGTACAGCGAACTCGGATCGATCCCGGAGAGCCCGATATGCCCGAGGTCGCCGATGAGCCCGCCGCCGGCGTCGTCGCCGAAGGCGAGGCTGTACCCCACCAGCAGCCACGCCACCGTCACCAGCGGAATGGAGATGAAGCTCATCATCAGCATGTTGAGCACACCGCTGGACCGCACCATGCCGCCGTAGAAGATGGCCAGCCCTGGCGTCATGAGCAGCACCATGGCCGTGGCTGCGAGCAGCCAGGCCGTGGCGGCCGGGTCGAGGGTCGGTGTCATCGGTAACTCCCTTCGCGCGAATTCGCGTTGCACGGAAGTTACCGAAAACTCACGTTTCGGCGCTGTTACGAAATTGAGGACTTGGATACGTGTCTGTAACAGGTCTAGCTGCGACGATCCCGGCTCTTCTTGGCCAGCGCCCGCAATCCACGCGGTCCGGGCACCGGGAGGTCGTCCTCCAGCGCCATCCATTCGGCGGTGGTGAGCCAGCGCTGCTGCGACCGGGCATCGGCTGTGTCGTTGAACACGCGCCGGCCGCGATCGTCCCGCAATTCGTAGGCCAATACGGACCAGCGCGGCGGGCGGCCCTGCTCGGCGATCTGATCGCGCAGATACGCCGCGACCAGCGTGCCCAGCGCGTTCACCGGCCGCAGCGAGACCCGGTTGCCGTACCGCGCGGCGTGGAAACGCCTTCCCGCACACAGGGATCGGGGCGTGGCGCTGTAGGCGATCCAGCCCGCGCGCTGCGCCCGTTCGATCAGCCACAGATGTTTGACGGCGGTCGGCGCGATATCGCCGACGCGATCGCGAATGAGCGCGAACACCGGTTCGGAGAGCAGGATGTCGCGCCGCGTCGGGCCGGTGCCGTGCGCGGTCCAGTACTCGTCGGTGAGTTTGGCGAGCACTCGGCCGAAGTCGTCGACGCTGCGCTGGGCGCGCCGGCCCAGGCGTTCGATGCGCTCGGCCTCGGCGCGCATGTCGTTCTGCACGATGAGGGTTTCGATGGCCGCCAGCGTCGGCACCTGGCCGCGCTGTAGCAGCTCGAGAATGGCCCCGGCGGTGGCCGGATCGGCGGCGGCCGACACCGGTAGCGAGGCCCGTTTGATGTCGTAGTCCTCGGGGTTGATGGCTCGGCTGAGCAATCCGACCGCGGCGAGATCACCGGCGAACTCGGTGCTGGAGAGCCAGGCTTCTGCGATGTCGTCGTGCGACGGCACTGGGCGTTCCTCCGGAGAATTTGGTTGTGCCCCGGTCGGGATGAGGGACCGGCCGGGGCCACCAACCTGATGAAGGTTTGGCTACCGAAGTTGCCGAGGTCCACGGTAGCCAAACAATTGCGATCTTGCCGCATCGGTTGATGCGATCGTTATGTCCGGTCTGCGGAGTTGAAACCGAACGCGTGTCCGTAAATGGTGATCTTGCACTTAAGTTACGTCCGGCTATCGAGCCGGTGGGTCACGCTAAGAATTTGCTCGAGCGCGTCACCGGGACCGCGTCCGGTCCGGTCGGTATCGAACGGGCCTCCGGATTGCATGTGACCTACATCACACGACTGTGCGACGCGCCTGTTCGGAACCGCCGGGGAGCAGCGGAGCGGTGTCACCGCCTGCCGGTACCCTCGGGCCGTGGCTCTGTACCGGAAGTACCGACCGGCAACGTTCGCTGAAGTGGTGGGGCAGGAGCACGTCACCGATCCCCTGAGTACCGCCCTGGACACCGGGCGGATCAGTCATGCCTATCTCTTCTCCGGCCCGCGCGGCTGTGGCAAGACCTCGTCCGCGCGCATCCTCGCGCGCTCGCTGAACTGTGTGGAGGGCCCGACCTCCACCCCGTGCGGTGTCTGTCACTCGTGCGTATCGCTCGGTCCCGGCGGCGCGGGCAACCTCGACGTCATCGAGCTCGACGCCGCGAGCCACGGCGGTGTGGACGACACCCGCGAACTGCGCGACCGCGCCTTCTACGCGCCCGCCGAATCCCGCTACCGCGTCTTCATCGTCGACGAGGCGCACATGGTGACCACCGCGGGCTTCAACGCGCTGCTCAAGATCGTCGAAGAGCCGCCCGCCCACCTCATCTTCGTCTTCGCCACCACCGAACCGGAGAAGGTGCTGCCCACCATCCGGTCCCGCACGCACCACTACCCCTTCCGGCTGCTGCCGCCCGCCACCATGCGCGGCCTGCTCGGCAAGATCTGCGATCAGGAGAACGTGCGGGTCGACGAGGCGGTGTACCCCTTGGTCATTCGCGCGGGTGGTGGCTCGCCGCGCGACAGCCTCAGCGTGCTGGACCAGCTGCTCGCGGGCGCGGGCCCCGACGGCGTCACCTACCCGCGCGCGGTCTCGCTGCTCGGCGTCACCGATGTCGCCCTGATCGACGACGCCGTCGCGGCCCTGGGCGCGGGCGACGGCGCCACCCTGTTCGGCACCATCGACCGCGTGGTCGAGGCCGGCCACGATCCCCGCCGCTTCGCCACCGACCTGCTCGAGCGCCTGCGCGACCTGATCCTGCTGCGCGCGGTCCCCGACGCGATCGCCCGCAACCTGGTCACCGGCCCCGGCGACGTCCTGGAGCGAATGCAGTTCCAGGCCAACGACATCGGCCCCGCGTCCCTGGCCCGCTTCGCCGAGCTCCTGCACGAGGGCTTGGGCGACATGCGCGGCGCCACCGCCCCCCGCCTCCTGCTCGAGGTGGTCGCGGCCCGCATGCTCCTGCCCGCCGCCTCCGACGCCGAGACGGCCACCCTGCAGCGCCTGGAGAACCTGGAACGCCGCATGGCCGGCGGCGCCCTCCCGCCCGCCCAGCCCGCCCCCGCGCCCGCCCGGCCCCAACAGTCCCACCCTCAGCAGTCCCACGAGCCCGACCCCCGCCCCGCCCCCGCCGCCCCGACGACCCCCACCGGCGAGCCCCGCCGCCGCGGCGCCGAGGCCCTGGCCGCCATCCGCGGCAACAAACAACCCGAAGCGCCCCACCAGAACTCGGCCCCCGCGCCCCAGACGCCCCCGTCACCCGCCGCGCCCCGGCCCGCGGATGCCGCTGCGCCGCAGCAGGTTCCGGCCGTGCAGCCGTCCGCCGCGGGGCAATCCGCCGCGTCCGCGCAGCCGAGCGCCGGACAGGGCTCCGCCCCGGCACGCGACGCTGCCACTGTGCAGCAGCCCCCTGCTGCGCAGGGGACTGACGCATCGGGTCGGTCACCGCAGCAGGCCGCGCCCGCTTCGGCGCAAGCGGACCAGTCCGGAGCTGCTGGACAGACGGCCCCTGCGCGGCAGGCTGTTCAGCAGGACGGATCCGGACAGCAGCCGAGTGCCGCAGGGCAGACCACTCTCGGATCGAGCTCGGCTTCCGCGCCGGAAACGACCGTGAACCAGACGGACGGCGCGGGACAGCCCGCACAGGGTCGGACCGCCGGCGAACAGGACAGTTCACCCGAAGAGCATGTGCCTTCGGGTGATCGGTCGTCCGCTGTGGCGGAAGGCGCGGGACAGGCCGCTGCGGAGCAGCCCTTCGCTGCCACACCGAGTTCGGCTTCCACGGCCGAAAACACTGTGTCGCAGAATGATTCGGAGTTCCGAGGCCGAGTCGCCATGCGTCCGCCGGAGATGAGTGCGGCGCGGGTTTCGGCGATCCCGCAGGGCCCCGACACGCGGCGGGTGGCAGACCCGGCGGCGGACGACGGTTCCGATGCGGCCGACGCGTCGCCCGAAGGCGTTGTCGCGCAGGATATCTCCCCGGCCGGACCGGACGGCGACGCCGACGGCGACTTCGTGCCGGAGTTGCGGGAGCCCGGCCTCGACGCCGATCCCGCGCTCGACTCCGAACCCGCCCTCGAACTCGACGTCGAGCCCGCCGCCGGCGGCGACCCCGCGCTCGTCGCGGAGGTCATGGCTGCGTCGGAGCCGACGCTCGACGGGGAACTCACCCTCGGTGCCGAGCCGCCTTCCGGCCCGGACGCCGGACCCGACTTCGATCCGGCGCGCGAGCCCGCCCCCGCGTTCGGTGCTGTGCCCGAAACACGTGGGACGGCGCATTCCGACCCGGCCCCTGAAATCGCGCACGGCTTCGAGGCCGTGCCCGAAACAGGCGGTGCGGCAGCGCAATCCGATGTCGCCCTGGCGGCCGAGGACGCACAGCCCGCGCCCGCCGCGTCCGGCGGCGCCGACCCCGACGAGGTGCTGCGGGAGATCGAGGCGGCGTGGGCCGACATCCGGGCCAAGGTCCGGGAGTTCGGGGCCGCCGTGCAGGCGCTGCTGTCGGGGGCGTCGGTGTCGCGGCTCGAAGGGGCGACCATCGTTTTCGCGCACCAGCACGCGCCGCTGGCGCAGCGGCTGTCGCAGCCGCAGAACCTGGACGCGGTGCGGTCGGCCGTGCGGGCCGTGCTGGGCCGTGAGCACGACGTGAAGTGGGAGGTCGGCGGGGGGAGCGCCCCGGCCGCCGCCGCGCCCGCCAAGGGCGCGGGCAAGGGGCCCGCGGGCGCCGGGCCCGCCACCAAGAAGGGGCCGGCGCAGTTCTCCCGGCCCAGTCAGGCCAAGAGCGCGCCCGCCGCCGCGAGCGCGCCCGCCGCGGCCCCGGCGGGCTGGGGCGCCGCGCCCGCGAGCGCGCCCGCCG
>NZ_JBSHMS010000039.1:62522-64290 GCF_053645575.1 Nocardia sp. NPDC055321 | reverse complement strand
GTCGGGGCGTTGCCGTTTGCGTGATCCTCAGCAGGGCGGGTAGACCGAGCCCACGAACTTGCCGGTCAGCACGCACACCAGCGTCCACGCCGCGTCGCGCCCGAGGGTTCCGGACGAGCTCGCGGAACCGCTGTCCGCGACGAGGCCCGCGGGCGCCGGGTCGGCCGGCGCGGCCTGCGCGGCGCCGGCCGCCGCGCCCGACGCGCCGAGCAGAGCCGCCGACACGACGAGGGCGCCGAGCAATTTCTTCGAATACATGCGTCACTCCGTTGATCTCGATCCCGACCCGGCCCAGTATTGAAGGGTGTCGCCCGCTCCGGCAGCCCCGATTCCCGTGGGGGCGGCTGTGAGTCCGGTCTCTGAACCGACCGTCCGGCTTGCTCTTTCGGCACCTCGATTGCGACGGTGTTCGGGATGTCTCCGCAGCAGCCGTCGCGCACAAGCGAACACGCCCCACCCACGGCCGGGGCCGGATGAATACACCGGTAGCAGAGCAATGTTGGGGCGCCCATGATCTGATCGGCATGAGCGACAAGGATGTTGTCGACAGTAGTGGAGTGTTGCGTTGAAAATAGCGTCGATTGCGATGTTGCCGGGTACACGGCGCGGACGGTCCGGGGTGATTCCGGCGTGCCTGGCGGTGATACTGGCCGTGGCCGTCTCGGCCTGCGGGCAGAGCAAGACATCGGACGGGCAGGGTAACCCGTCGACCGGGCCGGTGGCGTCCGCCTCGGAGGTCAAGGCCTCGGTCGACAAACTGGTTGTCGCGCAGGAGCTCCCGATGACCGGCTACGACCGGGAGAAGTTCCCGCACTGGGACACCAAGGCCGTCGAGCACGGGTTCGGGGCGGAGTTCGCGCAGTACGCCAAGTGCACGACCCGCGAGGTGATGATGCTGCGCGATGCCACCGGCGAGGTCACCCTCGATCCCAAGACGTGCGATCTGAAGGTCGGCAAGGGCGGCGGCTGGCAGGACTCCTACGGCGTGATGGACGCCAAGACCGGACAGCTCAAGCCGTACAAGTTCATCACCGATCCGGCCGGCGTGGATGCCGAGCACATCGTGCCGCTGGCCGAGGCCTGGCGGTCGGGCGCGTCCAAGATGGACGAGGAGACGCGCCGGAACATCGCCAACGACGCCGTCAATCTCATCGCCTCGGATCCGTCCGCGAACAGGTCGAAGGGTGATCAGGACGTCGCCAATTATCTGCCGCCGGGAGCTTTCCGGTGTGGATATATCGATCACTACGTGAAGATAAAGATAAAATACGCGTTGGCTGTAGATAACAACGAGCTCAAAGCGCTGCGTACCGCAGTCGACGACTGCGTCACACAAGGAGGGTTCAGATAATCGACGTCATCGAGATTCTCGCCGAAGCCGCCATCATGACCCGCGAGGAAGGGACGGTGTCGGGAGAGCTTGATGTCGCAGTCGACGACACCGGAACGGCGCTGGTCCGCTACCGCGATACCGAAACCTGGTACACCATTGGCAATCTGGAGGACAATCCGCCGGTGAAATGGTCCTCGGTAGCCGACCTCGTCGCCGCCATCGAGGCAGGTCAGGGCGCACGCGATGCCGCAGGCAACACGATTCCGTTCGAAACCTGACCGGTAACCGATATCCGGCGCAGCCGTTCGTCGAATATCGAACGGCCGCACGACAACAGCCGTGGGGGGGGGTGCGGGGGTTATGTGTGGATCGCCCCCCCCGCGGGAAACACGCAACGAATTAAGCACCGCCGCGCGCCGCGCAGTAAAAGGGAGA
>NZ_JBSHMS010000039.1:0-62512 GCF_053645575.1 Nocardia sp. NPDC055321 | reverse complement strand
CGGGGCCCCCGCTTTTCTCCTATTCCCCCCGCCCCCCCCCCCCCCCGGGGGGGGGTCGCCCGGGGTCCCGGGGCCCCCCCCCCACGGCCGTGAATACCCGGAGAACTAGTCGCGCACGGCCGAGCGCAGCGATTCCGCGCGAAGCTTGACGCCCGCCGTCATTCCGCCGAAGCCCTTGCGCAGGGCGCCGCCGAGCAGGCCGCCGACCACCGGGCTCAGGGGGCCCTGCAGCTCGAAATGGGATTCGTAGCGGGTGCGGCCGTCACCGAGCGGGGTGAGAATGTGCTGCCGATGACTGCGCAGCAGGCCCAGGGGCGCGGGCTTCATCTTGTAACTGAATTCTTTGCCCGGGGTATTGGAGAAGATGTATTCGCGCTGGTTGCGCGGCGGGCCGACGAGCCGCACCTTCATATCGATGGGCGTGCCCGGCTCGAGGGTGGTCGTGCATTCGGGGACGAAGGGGTTCCACTCGCCGTAGTTGTCCACATCGGTCAGGACCTGCCAGACCAGTTCGGCGGGTGCGTCGATGTCCACGCTGTTATCGATGACGAAGGCCATGGCGGCCACAATACTGAAACGCGTTCTATCCGGTGTGACATCCCCCCGCATCGCGCGGCCCGCTAACGTCGAATCATGACGCTCGCCGATCGTTATCCGTTGCTGCACACGCCCGCCCGGTGGGAATGGGGCGGTCTGGACGTGCAATTCTCGACCGAGCTGCCCGCCGACGAGCTGGTGACCAATATTCACGTCGTGTGCTTCACCGGCACGGAGATCGTGCTGTGCCGCGACGCCCGCGATTTCTGGATGGTGCCCGGCGGCACGCGCGAAGCCGGTGAATCCGTGTACGACTGCGTGGTGCGCGAACTACGCGAGGAAGCCGGGGCCGAACTCGCGGGGCCGCTGCGCTGGATCGGCGCGCACCACGGGGTCACCGACCATCCGGAGCCGTACCGGCCGTGGCAGCCGCACCCGCGCAAGGCGTGGCTGTGGTGCACGGCGGACGTGGTCCTCACCGGTGAGCCGACCAATCCGGATGACGGGGAACAGATTCTGGAGGTGCGGGCCTTCCCGCTCGAGCGGGCGGCTCGTCTGGCGGGGACCGACGGCGACCACATGTCCGAACTGGTCACCCTCGCGGCCGAGCTGCATCTGGCGCGGTAGGCGCGCTCAGGCGGCGGGAAGCGCCTGGGCCACCAGCAGATTCACCGCGCGGGTGATGCGGGGCGTATCCGCGGTGATCGTCCAGTCCTGGATGAGCCCGCGCATGCCGGACACCAGCAGGGTGGCCGCCGCCTCGGGGTCCTCGTGCGCCGGGGCGATGCGGTGCAGCGCCTCGGCGAGGGATTTGATCACCGCGGTCACCGCGTCGTCGGCGTAGGGCCGAAAAGGGCTGTGCGGGACGGCGGCCGCGGCCAGGACCTGCAGCAGCACGCGCAGTGACACCGCGCCGCGGCCGGTGGTGTTCACGGCGAACGACTGCGCGAGGCGGGTGCGCAGGACCTGCGGATCGGTGACCTCGCCGAACATGGCCGGAATGTCGGGTCGCTGGGTTTCCAGCGCCGCCACCAGCATCTGTTCCTTGGTGCCGAAGTAGTGGATGAGCATGCGCGAGCTGGTGCCCAGGTAGTCGGCGAGCGGGCGCAGGGACAGTTCGGCCAGGCCGCGTTCGGCGATGTAGTCGATGACGCCGGACAGGAGTTCGGCGCGGCGGGCGTGATCGTGGGGGCGCGGCACGGGTTGACTGTAGCGGACGGTACAGGTATCCATGTCGGCATGGGTGTAGCAGTTGGTACAGAAACGCGGTCCGTGGTCGTCACCGCCATGGCGGCCGCCACCCCGCTGGCCGCCGATCTGGCGGGCACGTGGGATCGACTCGTGGCGGGGGAGAGCGGAATAGCGCCCCTGTCAGACGATTTCGTGACCGAGTACCAGCTGCCCGTGCGGATCGGCGGGCGGCTGGCCGAACTGCCCGGGGCGCGACTGACCCGCATCGAGCAGCGGCGGATGTCGTTCGTCCAGCAGTTGGCGCTGGTGCTGGCCCGGCAGGTCTGGCGGGAAGCCGGCGCGCCCGCGGTGGATCCGGAACGACTGGCGGTCGCGGTGGGCACCGGCCTCGGCGGCGGGGAGGCGCTCGTGCACGCCGTGGACGTGATGCGGGCCGGGGGCTATCGCAAGGTGCCGCCGATGACCGTGCCCATGGTCATGCCGAACGGGTCGGCGGCCACCGTCGGACTGGAGATCGGCGCGAAAGGCGGGGTGTACGCGCCGGTGTCGGCGTGCGCGTCCGGCGCGGAGGCGATCGCGCACGGGTGGCGGCTCATCGCCACCGGCGAAGCCGACGCGGTGGTGGCCGGCGGGGTGGAGGGGCGCATCGAGGCCGTGCCGATCGCCAGTTTCGCCATGATGCGGGCCACCAGCACCCGCAACGACGAACCCGCCCGCGCTTCACGGCCTTTCGACCGGAGCCGGGACGGGTTCGTGTTCGGCGAGGGCGGGGCGCTGCTGGTGCTCGAATCCGAGGCCCACGCCCGGGCCCGCGGGGCGCGCGTCCTCGGGCGGGTGCTCGGGGCGGGCATCACCTCCGACGGCTATCACATCACCGGCACCGCGCCCGACGGCGACGGTGCGGCGCGCGCCATGCGCAAGGCGATCGCCACCGCGGGGGTGAGTGCCGTCGACATCGGCCACATCAACGCGCACGCCACCGCCACGCCCGTGGGCGACGCGTCCGAGGCGACCGCGATCGCGAAGGTCGCGCCGCACGCCGCGATCTACGCGCCCAAATCGGCGCTCGGGCATTCCATCGGGGCGGTCGGCGCGCTGGAGGCGATTCTCACCCTGTGCACCCTCGAGCGCGGAATCATCCCGCCCACACTCAATTTCGAGGAGGGCGACCCCGGAACGAATCTGGACATCGTCGCCGGGGCCGCCCGGGCGCATCGGTTCGACTGCGCGCTGAGCAATTCCTTCGGGTTCGGCGGGCACAACGTGACGCTGGCGCTGGGCCGCGCCTGAGCGCCACCGACCCGCGAATCCCGCACTCCTGCTCGGGCATTCGCACCGCGCGTTCGACCGCACCCGGGAGCCCCGCGAGCACGTCCGGGCGATCAGGCCGCTACGCCGGACCGGCGGGCGACCGGGTTCGGGTCGGCGGCCCCTCAGCCCACGGGGACCGTGCTCGACCGTCGCGCTTCCACGGCGAGCCGGGTCTCCTCGGTCACCAGATCCATGTTGATCTGCGCGCCCGCGAAGGCGCCCGCCGACGCCGCGCCCCCGACCTGTGCGGACAGGTCGGTGACATTGCCCGCGACCCATACGCCCGGCACCTCGGTGCGGCCCATCGGATCGGCAGGCACGTGCTCGCCCATGCCCGGGGCCATGGCGTGCGGAACAGCTGTCAGGCCCAGGGACGCGAGAAAGTCCGCTCGGGCGATCATCCGCGCGCCCAGGGCCACCACCTCGCGCTCGATCACCGTGCCGTCGGCCAGCCGGACGCCGGTCACCCGGTCGCCGTCGGATTCGACCGCGACGACCGTGCCGGGAACGACCCGCACGCCCCGGGCGGCGAGCTGTTCGGCTTGCTCCGCGCTCGGCTCGGGCTGGTCGTGGGTGAACAGCACCACGTCATCGGTCCACTGTCCCCACAGCAGCGCCTGGTGCACCCCCATCGGGGTGGCCGCCACGATGCCGATCGCGCGGTCGCGCACCTCCCAGCCGTGGCAGTAGGGGCAGTGCACGACGCCGCGGCCCCACTGTTCGCGAACCCCGGCGATAGCGGGCAGATCGTCGACGAGCCCGGTAGTCACCAGCAGCCGGCGGGCGCGCACGGTGCGACCGTCCGCGAGGGACACCCTGAAATCGTCGCCGTCCTCGACCGCGCCGGTGACCTCGCCGTCGACCACGTGACCGCCGTACTGCCGCACCTCGGCCCGGCCGCGCTCGACCAATTCCGCGGGCGAGATGCCCTCGCGGGCCAGCAGCCCGTGCACCCCGTCGGCGGGGGCGTTGCGCGGTGCGCCCGCGTCGATCACCACCACCGAGCGGCGAGCGCGCCCGAGCATGAGCGCACCGTTCAGGCCCGCCGCGCCGCCACCGATAACCACCACGTCATAGCTGTCGTTCAACTCCTGGGTCACCATGACCACCTCCTGGCATCGAGGATGTGACAACATTCGCCGAACTGGCAAACAATTTTGCCAATGTGGCAAACTGGCGGGATGGATCAGGATCTGGATCGCGCGCTCGACGCGGTCGGCCCCCGGCTCCGGGAGCTGCGCCGTCAGCGCGAGACGACCCTCGCCGATCTGTCGGCCACCACCGGCATCTCGGTGAGCACGCTGTCCCGGCTCGAATCCGGTGCGCGCAGACCGACTCTGGAGCAGTTGCTGCCGCTGGCCCGGGCTCACGGGGTCACCCTCGACGAGCTGGTCGACGCCCCGCCCACCGGTGATCCGCGGGTGCACATGCGGCCGATCACCAACCACGGGATGACGATGCTGCCGCTGACCCGCCGCGCGGGCGGTATCCAAGCCTTCAAGATCATCATCCCCGGCGACGGCCGCCGTCGCGAACCCAACCCGCAGATCCACGAGGGGTACGAGTGGCTGTACATCCTCAACGGCCGTTTGCGCCTGGTGCTCGGTGATCAGGACCTGATCATGTCCCCGGGCGAGGCCGCCGAGTTCGACACCCGCGTCCCGCACTGGTTCGGCCCCGCGGGCGAGGAATCGGTCGAGTTCTTGAGCCTGTTCGGCAAACAGGGTGAACGCGCGCACCTCCGGGCCCGCCCGAAGTCCGCGGACTGAGTCCCGGATTCGCTTCGGGCGGAACCGGATTCACCGGGTCAGCGCTCGGCGACGGGCAGTGCGGCGAGGACGGCGGCGACCAGGGCGATGACCGCGCCGAGGGCGAACAGGGTGTGGAAGGCGGCCAGGGCGTCTCCGGGGTGGGCGGCGAAGACCGCGGCCAGCAGCGCGACGCCGAGTGCGCCGCCGGATTGGCGGGCGGTCAGGTTCATGCCGACGCCCGCGGCGAAGCGCTCGGGCGGCAGGGATCGGGCCGCCGCGGTGCCGAGCACGGTGATCACCAGGCCGATACCGCCGCCACCGAGGAGACCGGCGGGGAGCCACGCGCTCCACAGCGCGGGGGTGCCGTTCCAGGCATCGGTGCTCATGAAGAAGGTGGCGGCGGCGAACATGAGCGCGCCGAGCACGCCCGCCCAGCGCTGCCACGCCTCGGGCGCGCGCCCCGCCGCCACGGCGGTGATCATCGACGCGATCGCGCCGATCGTCATGGCGCCGGCCGATTCCAGAACCGAGTAGTGCCAGACCGAGTCGAGCCAGAGCGGCCCGGCCAGCAGCCAGGCGAACATGGTGGCGCCGAAGACGAACGCGGTCGCGTTCACCAGGGCGTAGCGGTGGCTGCGCCACAGTCCCACGGCGATGGCCGGGCGCGGGTGCCGCCGCGAACGCCACAGCGCGAGGCCGAGCAGTACCGCCCCGCCGATCCCGCAGGCCAGGGTGCGCCACGAATCCCAGCCCCACCGCTGCCCCTCGGTCACCGCGGCCACCAGCGCCCCGATCCCGAGGGCGGTGCCGGCGGTCCCGATCAGGTCGGGCAGGCCGTCGCGTTCGCGCCGGTCCCCGGCGGCGAGGCCGAATCCGACGGCGATCAGCACGGCCACGATCGGCACGTTGATGACGAATACCGAACGCCACCCGAACCATTCGACCAGCGCACCGCCGACCGCGGGGCCCACGGTCGCGGCGAATCCGCCCGCGGCCGTCCACGCCGCCATGGCGACGCCGATCCGTTCGGGCGCGGTGACGCCCAGGACCAGCGCGAGCCCCGCCGGGATGAGGAACGCGGCGGTGGCGCCCTGCAGGAAGCGCCCCGCGATCAGCCATTCGGCATTCGGTGCGAGTGCGCACAACAGGGAGGTGACGGCGAAACCGGCCAGCGCGTACAGGAATACGCGACCGCGCCCGAGTGCGTCGGCCAACTGCCCGGCGGGGGTCAGCAGTGCCGCGAACGCGACGGCGTACCCGCTGACCACCCAGGTCAGCGTCGTGGCCGCGGTGGCGGGAAAGTCGCGCGCCATGGCCGGAAACGCGATGTTGACCACCGATAGATCCAGGAAGGCGACGAACGCCGCCCCGCACGCGACCAGCAGCGCGCGCCGGGACGCACGGCGTGCGGCCGAGTCCGGCTGTGCCGGTGCGGGATTCGGGGTGCTCGGCGACAGCCCGGGGGACGAAGGCTGAACGTGCTCCGAGCCGGGCGAGACCATGCCGGACTCGGGTGGGGCGGATTCGGGTGGCGGTACGGCGGACGGCCGTGCGGAAACGTCGGTCATGGCGCGACTTTCGATGAAAGGAAGACTGGCTGAAACAACACGAACGATCGTGCGTATTGTTGACGCTACGGTCGACAGGCCGTTTCCGCAACAGGCGCCCCCGCACGGACCGGCGCCACCCGGGCATGCGCCGGTAACCGCCGTCGAGACGGAATCCGCCCCGATATCAACTGGCCCGCAACATGATCGACGTGACTCTCGGTCGGCGGTCGGCAGTCGGATAACCGGGCAGCGGCGCGGCAACGGCCTTCGGCGCGCCGCGGCGGGGGATGGGCGGGGGCCGGTTTGTAGGGTGGAACCGCTGCCGTCGCACCGTTGCCGAAGATCTCTCGCCGAGCCCGTCGCACGCACACCCGGGAGCGCCACATGATCGAGTTTCTGTTCTTGGCCGTGCTGGCGGTGCTGGCCATCGCCGGGTCGGCGGTGCTGGGGCCGAAGCTGGGGGTGGCCGCGCCGCTCGTGCTCGTCGCGGTGGGGATCGCGGCGAGCTTCCTGCCGGTGTTCGCGGACACCCACGTCGACCCGGAGTGGATTCTGCAGGGGGTGCTGCCGCCGCTGCTGTACTCGTCGGCGGTGTCCATGCCGGCCATGAACTTCCGGCGGGACTTCGGGGCGATCGGCGGGTTGTCGGTGCTGCTGGTCGTGGCGAGCGCGCTGTTGCTCGGGGTGTTCTTCATGCTGGTGATCCCGGACCTGGGATTCGCCTGGGGCGTGGCGCTGGGCGCGATCATCAGCCCGACCGACGCGGTCGCCACCTCGATCATCAAGAAGACCCCGGTGTCCACCCGGGTCGTGACGATCCTGGACGGGGAGAGTCTGCTCAACGACGCGACCGCGCTCGTGCTGCTGCGCACGGCGATCGTCGCGACCGCGGCCGGATTCGCGTTCTGGGGCGCGCTCGGCACCTTCGTCTATTCGGTGGTGGTCGCGGTCGTCGTCGGTGTCGCGGTCGGGCGTATCGATCTGGCGATCCGGCGGCGGGTGACCGATCCGACCGTCAACACGGTGCTGTCGTTCACCGTGCTGTTCGTGGCGTCGGTGCCCGCCGAACTGCTCGGCGGCTCGGGTCTGGTGGCCGCCGTGGTCGCGGGTCTGATCACCGGAATCAGTGCGCCCCGGGTGCTTTCACCCGAGACCAGGCTCTCGGACACCCAGAACTGGCGGGCGGTCGAACTGGTGCTCGAGGGCGCGGTGTTCCTGACCATGGGCGTGCAGATCAAGGAGATCGTCACCCACGTGCAGGACGACCACGCGGGCGTCGGGGCGACCCTGCTCATCGCGCTCGGCGCGCTGGCCCTCACCATCGTGATCCGGGCCGCGTACGTCGCGCCGCTGCTCGGCCTGCTGCAACGCTGGTCCCATCGCAACGAGAAGCTGCAACCGATCCTGCAGGACTGGCAGGAGCGCCTGGAGACCCCCGAGGGCAAGGACGCGGCGTTCGGCAAGATGCACCACTTCCGCAGGCGGCGGGGCTCGCCGCACGATCTCGAGCGTTTCTCGCTGCGCGTCACCCGCGGGCTCGCCGACATCGACTACCTGCTGCGCGAACAGCTCGGCTGGCGCGAAGGCGTCGCCGTGGTGTGGGCGGGCATGCGCGGCGCGGTCACGGTGGCCGCGGCCCAGACGCTGCCCGAGGACACCCCGTACCGATCGACGCTGGTGCTGATCGCCTTCGCGGTGGCGATCATGTCGCTGCTGCTGCAGGGCGGCACCATCGGCCCGCTGCTGGACCGTCTCGGCACCCGGGCCGATGACGCCGAGGCCGCCGAGCAGACCGCGGCACAGACGGCCGAGATCATGAAGCTGCTGCGGACGAGTGCCGAATCCGTCCCGCCCGTACCGAAATTCGGCGATCGGCCGCCGAGCCGGGAGGCGTTCGACGCGGCCAAGAAGCAGCGGCTGGCGGTGCTGGCCGCCCAGCGCACGGCCCTGCTGGACGCCCGTGACAACGGCACGTTCGACGCGGACATCCTGTCCGAGGCGCTGGCGGATCTGGACGCGACGCACATCGCCACGCAGATGCACGGCGAGTTCGCGCGCTGAACCCGGGCGAAGTCGCGTGGCCGCCATGGCGATCGGCGGCGCCCGGGTCCCCGCTCAGGGCAGAGTGTCGGTCTGGATCCGCGGGTCGAGTTTGCGGAGCGTGTCCGGGCGATCGGTCAGGCAGGGCCAATCCCTGCTCACCGCTTCGATGGTCGCGTGTCCCGCCGGTATGAGCGCGTCGGCGTCCGGCCGATCGGCCAGCGCCGCGCCGAGGTGATCACTCGCGCCCCGATCCAGGGGCTGGATGACCGTGTTCGGCAGATCCAGCAGCACGGTGAGAATGTCGAGCCGCCCCGGCGCGATGAGCGCCCGCGCGGCCGCCAGCGCCGTCGCCGGAATGATGATCGTGTGGCCCGCGTCGGCGGTGGCCCACACCACCGACTGCACGTAGGCGACGCGATGCGCCCACGCCGTCAGGGCGGCCGTGTCGAAGACGACGCCGCCCAGTGTCGATCCCGCGGAGGTCATGCCGCGCCGGCATGGTCGCCGGTGGCATCCTCCTCAGATAAAGGGGGCAGGCCCTGCACGGCCCGCGCCTTGTTGATCAGATCCAGGGGTGGTCGCCCGCCGAAGACCTGCTCGATGCGGGCCAGCGACTGGGCCCGATCCACACGAACTTTCACCGATTCCGCGACGAAGGCCGAAACCGATTCGATCCGGCCCTTACTGCGCCACTCGTCCAGCGTGGCGGCGACCTCTTCGGGCATCGTCACGGTGATCTTTCGGGTGCGACGCTCTCTCGCCATACCCGAATGGTACGTGGGTATGTGCGCGGTCTGCGACATGGCAGCGTGTGAATCTCATCGACCAGGCCCGGAGCCGTGTCCGTGTCGCCCTATTCGGATTCCGGTCATCCGAAACCTGCCGGTCACGCGGCGATCCAGGTTCGATACGGTTGGCGTGCGCCCATCATGGTTCCCGGCACGTGTCCGGTGAGCCGGGCGCGCCCGACGTTCCCCCAGCCCAGAGGACAGACATAGATGGATGAGAGTTCGATCGCGTGGGTCGACGGTGCCCTGGTCACCATCGACCAGCGGGCGCTGCCGCACGAACTGCGGGAGCTGCGGATCACGACGGTCGACGACCTCATCGACGCGATCACCTCGCTGGCGATTCGCGGGGCGCCGGCCATCGGGGTGTCGGGGGCGTTCGGTGTGGTGATCGCGGCTCGGGCCGCCACCGTCGACGGGGTCGCGGACATCGCGCGGATCGAGGCCGAGGCCGCGCGGATCGCCGCCGCCCGGCCGACCGCGGTCAACCTCGCCTGGGGTGTGAAGCGCGCGCTGGCCCAGCTGTCCGAGGGGACGCAGGCCGTGCTCGACGAGGCCCTCGAGATGCTGGCCGAGGACGGGCGGGTGAACCTCGCGGCGGCCACGCATGCCGCGGACCTGGTGCAGCGGCTGTGCGGTGACCGTCCGCTGCGCGTGCTCACGCACTGCAACACCGGCCGGCTGGCCACCACCGCGGTGGGCACCGCCATCGGCGCGCTGCGCGTCCTGCACGAGCGCGGCGCGCTCGCCGAGGTCATCGTGGACGAGACCAGACCGCTGCTGCAGGGCGCGCGCCTGACCGCGTGGGAAATGGCCGAAGCCGGTATCCCGCACCGGCTCACCATCGATTCGGCCGCGGCCTGGGCCATGGCCACCGAGGGCGTGGACGCGGTGCTGGTCGGCGCGGATCGCATCACGGCCGACGGTTCGGTCGCGAACAAGATCGGCACCTACATGCTGGCCATCGCGGCGCAGCGGCACGGGATCCCGTTCATCGTGGTCGCGCCCGAATCCACCCGCGATCTCGACACCGCGACGGGTGCCGAGATCGTGGTCGAGCAGCGCGCCGCCGCAGAGGTCACCGGATTCGGCGGCGTGACAACGGCTCCCGAGGGCACCGCCACCTTCAACCCCGCCTTCGACGTCACCCCGCCCGACCTGGTCACCGCCGTGGTCACCGAGAACGGCGTGCTGGGCGCCGAACGCGAGCCCGAGGGCGTCTTCACCGCCGCGCAGGTCGTCGCCGAACTGGCCGAGCAGCTGCGCGGCATCGGCGCGCCCGAGGAGAGCCTGAGCGCGAAACTCGACGCCCGCTGGGTCGCGGACTACGACCACCCCGACAACAGCGATGACATCGGCGAGGTACTGGCCGTTCCGGCGGGCGAATCCGGCCCGTGGGCCAGCAGCCACGGCATCGCCGCCATCGCGCGCGGCCTGTACGCCAACGGCTGGATGCCGGGCACCGCGGGCAACATCTCCGTGCGCCAGGCCGAGCACGCGGTGGTCACCGCCAGCGGGCTGTCCAAAGGCGAACTGACCGAGGACGATACGGTCACCGTCGGCATCGCCGATTCGCGGCCGGTGCACGCGGGAGCGCGAAAGCCGTCGGCCGAGACCAGCATTCACACCGCGGTGTACCGCACCACCGAGGCGCTGGCCGTGGTGCACGTGCACCCGCCGCACGCGACCGCGCTGTCGGTGATCGCATCGGCCGCCATTCCGCAGCCGGTGCGCTTCGCCGAGTACGAGCTGATCAAGGGTTTGGGCGGCAACCGTCCGGACCTGATCGACATCCCGGTGTTCCCGAATCACGCGGACGTGCCCCTGATCGGCGCGGACATCGAGAAGTACCTGCTCGAGCACCCGGACGCGCCGCCGGTGCTGTTCATCGCCGGGCACGGCATCACGGCCTGGGGCTCGAGCCTGGCGCAGGCGCGTGATCGCGCCGAGTGCCTGGAAGCCATGTGTGAATTGACCACGTTGACCGGACGCCGTGAGATCTCGGTGCGCGAGAATTAGTTCCGAGGAGGAACCGCAATGACACTGCTACAGATCATGTCCGACAAGGATGCCGCCGACGTCAAGCTCCGCACCGACGACGACGCGGTGATCGCGGCCGAACTCGGAAAGCGCGGCATCGTTTTCGAGCGCTGGCCGCTGCTAGAGATCACCGGCGCCACCCCGACCGCGGAGATCGAGGCCGAATACGCCGGGCGCATCGCCGAACTCAACGCCGACGGCCGCTACAAGTTCATCGACGTGGCCCGCATCCACCCCGACGCCGCCGATCCGGAGTGGCCCGCCAAGGCCGCGGGCGCGCGCGGCAAGTTCCTGGACGAGCACCGGCACGCCGAGGACGAGGTGCGTTTCTTCGCCGCCGGGCAGGGGTGCTTCTACCTGCATCTGGGCGATGAGGTGCTGGCGACGGTCTGCACCGCGGGCGATCTGGTGTCGGTGCCCGCCGGCACGCTGCACTGGTTCGACATGGGTACCGAGCCCGAGTTCGTGGCCGTGCGCTTCTTCGAGGAAGAGGACGGCTGGATCGGCGACTTCACCGGTGACAAGATCTCCGGCGGCTTCCCGACCCTCGACGAATTGCTCACCGCGTGAGCGAGAGTCGCGCCATCGAGGCCATCGTCGTCGATATCGAGGGCACCACGAGCCCGACCAGTTCGGTGCGCGAGGACCTGTACGGCTACACCCGCACCCGGCTGCCGGGCTGGCTGGCCGAGAACGCCGGCGGCGCGGCCGATCCCGTGATCGCGGGCGCTCGCGCGCAGGCCGGGGAACCCGATGCCGACCCCGCGCGGGTGGCGGCCATTCTCATCGACTGGCTCAACACCGATGTGAAGGCCGAGTCGCTCAAGACGGCGCAGGGCATCATCTGCGCCGAGGGCTTCCGTTCGGGCGCGCTGTTCGGGGAGTTCTTCCCCGATGTGCCCCCGGCCCTGCGGGAGTGGCAGGCCGCCGGTTTCGCGCTCTACGTGTATTCCTCGGGTTCGGTGCGCAATCAGCGGGATTGGTTCGAGTTCGCGCGCGGCGGCGACCTGTCCCCGCTCATCAGCGGTCATTTCGATCTGAGCACCGCCGGGCCCAAGCGCGAGGCGGCCTCGTACGAGAAGATCGCGGGCGCGATCGGCGTTCCGGCGCAGCGCATCCTGTTCCTGTCCGATCATCCCGACGAGCTCGACGCCGCCGTGGCGGCGGGCTGGTCCGCGATCGGTGTGGCCCGGCCGGGGGAGCCCAACCCGCCGCGTCCCCCGCACCGCTGGATCAGCGATTTCGCCGAGGTGAAACCGAACTGACCCGGCGTCGGGTGCGCCTCCGGGGGCCCGAGTCGGCCCGCAACGCGAATCGCGCCCGCCCCCGAAGCCGGGGCGGGCGCGACGCGTTCGTGCGGTGACCGGTGAGATCCGGTCAGGGGGTGATCAATTGGCCGCCGGGCGCCGCGGCGGCCTTGTTGATCAGGTACTCGACCAGGGTCATGAGCACGTTCTTGCAGGAGGCGCGATCCCGGGCGTCGCACAGCAGCACCGGAATCCGCTCGTCGAGGTCGAGGGCGTCGCGGACCTCGACGGGGGTGTAGAGCGGGGCCCCCTCGAAGCAGTTCACCGCGACGGTGAAGGACACGCCGCGCCGTTCGAAGAAGTCGATCGCCGCGAAGGAACCCTCGAGCCGCCGGGTATCGGCCAGCACCACCGCGCCCAGGGCGCCGCGGGCCAGTTCGTCCCACAGGAACCAGAAGCGGTCCTGTCCGGGGGTGCCGAACAGGTACAGCACCAGACTCGGGTCGATCGTGATGCGACCGAAGTCCAGGGCCACCGTGGTGGTGGTCTTGCCCTCCACGCCGCGCAGATCGTCCACGCCCGCGGAGAGTTCGGTGATCAGTTCTTCGGTTCGCAGTGGCGCGATCTCGCTGATCGCGCCGACCATGGTCGTCTTGCCGACGCCGAAGCCACCCGCGATGAGGATCTTCACCGAGGCGGCCAGGGGCCGGGAATTGTCAAAGCTTTCGGATGCCATCGAGAACAGCTCGCAGAATGTTGAGGTCGCCGGGAGCCGCCTCCGCGGAGACCGGCGCGCGGAATTTGAGGATGCCGTCGGTGATGAGGTCGCCGACGAGGATCTTGGTCACAGCCAGTGGCAATCTGATGGCGGCCGATACCTCGGCCACCGAGAGCGGAAGCCGGCACAACCGAACGATGTCGTTGTACTCCGGCTCGACTCGGCGCAGCGGCGGTGCGGTATTGGGTACCACCACCACCGTCAGCATGTCGAGATCGTGCCCCGCGCCCATGGTTCGACCGCCGGTCCTGGCGTAGGGGCGTACCAACGGACCTGCAGCTTCGTCGAACCAGTGATCCCCCGGCCTGGCCATCATGACAGCCTGGGGTTGACCTGTCCGGCCAGGTGGTGGCGCGGTGTGGTGGACAGGTAGTTGCCGACGCGCTGGACGGTCAGGTTCATCTCGTAGGCGACCATGCCGAGGTTCGCCTGTTCGGTGGCCTGCAGGGCGAGGCAGGCGTGACTGCCCGCCGCGGTCACGAACAGCACGGCGCGATCGAGTTCGATGACGGCCTGGCGTACGCCGCCGCCGTCGAATCGGCTGCCCGCGCTGCGGGCGAGGCCGTACAGGGTCGAGGACATGGCGCCGAAGTGTTCGGCGTCCTCACGGCTCATGGCGGAGGAGCGCCCGAGCAGCAGGCCGTCGGTGGAGTGCACCACCGCGTGCCGCACGCCTGCGAGCCGATCCACCAGATCATCGAGTAGCCAGTTGAGATCACCAGCGTTTGAGGTGGTCACCGTCGCCTTCCTGTCGGTCCTGGAATGGATTGAACGTCGGCTCGACCACACCGGGATCGGCCCGGCGGCCCTGCCTGGTTCCGTTTTCGATGGCGGAGAAAAGGTCTCGGGCCTGCTCGGCCGTGCGGGTGGGCTGAGATTCCGTCTCGGTGGACGGGGTCTCCTGCGCCAATTCCGGTGCGAGACTTGCCTGCCGGCGCCTACGCGGTAGCGCGGGCCGGACGTCCGAGCCAGTGTACTGGGATCGATCACGTTCGCGAGGCCGGTAGGCCGAATCCGAATCCGGCTGCGGCCGCGCCGCATTGGGTTCGGCGAACGGTTCGAAGGGCCGGGGCGGGGTTTCGAACGAGAGCTGCTGCTCGGGAACCCGCTGTTCGGGGGCGAATTCCGGGGCCGGGCCGGGCTCGAGTTCGCGGGGCGCCTCGAGCAGGCGCGCGCTCTCCACGCGCACCGGCTCCAGCTGCTGGGAGGTGTCGAATTGCCTGGGCACCACCGGGATCTCGCCGGTGCGGGCCGAGACGGTGAGCGAGGAGGGCACCAGCACGATGGCGCGCACGCCGCCGTAGTCGGATTCGGTCAGGCGCACCGAGATGCCGTTGCGGACCGCGAGCTGGGCGACCACGAACATGCCCAGGCGCGAATCCTCGGACAGCGTGTTGACGCCGAAATCCGGTGGGTTGCGCAGCATGTCGTTGACGCGGGTCATCTCGGCCTCGGGCATGCCCATGCCCTGGTCGACGATCTCGATGGCGATGCCCTTGCCGACCACGTTGCCGCGCACCTCGACCTGGGACTGCGGCGGCGAGAAGTGCGCGGCGTTGTCGACGAGTTCGGCGAGCAGGTGGACGATGTCGGCGACGGCGCCGCCGGCGACCGCGACATCGGGCAAGCGGGCGATCTTGACGCGGGTGTAGTCCAGGGCCTCGCCCACGCCACTGCGCACCACCTCGACCAGCGCGACGGGGTTGCGCCACTGCCGGCCGGGCTGACCGCCCGCGAGAATGATGAGGTTCTCGGCGTTGCGGCGTTCGCGGGTGGCGAGGTGATCGAGGCGGAAGTAGATCTCGAGCAGGCCGGGATCCTCCTGCTTGGATTCGGCCTCGTCCAGGATCTCGAGCTGGCGGTGCACCACCACCTGGCTGCGGTGGGCGATGTTGAGGAAGACCGCCTTCACGCCCTCGCGGGTGCGGGCCTCGGTGATGGCGGCGGCGACGGCGGCGCTGTGCGCGTGGCTGAACGCCTTGGCCACCTGGCCGATTTCGTCGTGGCCGAAGTCCAGTTCGGTGGTTTCGGCCGAGACCTCGACGGCCTTGCCCTCGCGCAGCTGTCGCATGATCTCGGGCAGGCCCTCGTCGGCGAGCGCGAAGGTCTCGTTGCGGAGCCGCTTGAGCCGCCCGATGATTCGGTTGGCCAGCAGCAGCGCGACCAGGAAGGCCGAGAGCGAGACCGCGAGCATGGCGCCGCCGGCGAGGGCGGAGTTGCGCGCGCTGCGGTCGGCGGCGTCGGCGGCCATGCCCAGGGCCTGCTTGCTCTCGGCGTCCCACAGTTCGATGAGCGTCTTGTTGACCTGGGTGACGGCGGTGCGCCACTCCTCGGGCGTGAACGTCAGCGGCGCCATGGAGTTGGTGCTGCCGGGCCGCGCGGGCGCGGAGGTCAGCGGATCGAGCGCGCGCGCCAGCAGCACGTTCTCCATCATGATCAGCCGCTGCCACTCGGGGCTGCCGACCACGGCCTGAATCGCGGCGTTGCCCTGACTGCCGTCGTCGCCCGCGAGCAGGCCGACATTGACCCGATAGGCGCCGACCACGCGGGAGAACTCGATCGCCAGCTCGGGCGCCAGCGTGCCCTCGTTGAGCAGCACCTCGGCCAGCGAGGCCGAGCGCGAGAGCATTTCGGAGACGGAGACGATTTCCAGCGTCTCGCCGGTCTCGGTGGCGACCTCGGGGGTGGGCGCGGAGTTCTGTACCGCCTTGGTGCCGACGGAGATCAGGTCGAGCAGGTGGCCGTAGAACTGGTAGGCGTCGGCGAGCGGGAGGGCGTTGCCGTCGATCTGGGTGCGGATCGCGGCCAGGGTGCGGGTCAGCGTGCGGAAGCCGCCGACGTCACCCTTGACGGCGTCGGGTCCGAGCTCCTCCATGTCCTTGGTGGTGGCGCCCATGCCGATGAGCGCGTCGTCCAGGCGCATGCGGGCGGCGGTGAGATCGAGCGGATTCGTTTCGTTTCCGGCCAATTGGGCCAGGGTGAGCTGGCGTTCCAACTGCACCGAGGTGACGAGTTCCTTGGTGAGGGGCGTGGCCGCGGTGAGTGCGTCCGCCCATTCTCGCGCGTTCTTTCCCTCTACCACCAAATATCCCGCGCCACCCACACCGATTCCGAGCAGCGCGAGGCTGGGAACCAGTGCGATGGCGAGAACACGGGTCCGGACCCCGAGCCTCGCTCTGAACATCGGCACAACGTAACGGACGGGTGTGATCCACTGCGCACCGGTCCCGTTGAACGGGAACATGATTGACTGTCTATGTTATGTGTGATTCAGCATAACTGGCTCAGCGGGCGACCTGCGTGATGAGATATTCGGTGAGCGTGGTGAGCACCTGCTTGCACGAATCCCGATCGCGCGCATCGCACATGACGATGGGTACGCCGGGGCCCAGATCCAGCGCGTCGCGCACCTCGTCGATCCCGTAGCGGGGGGCGTCGTCGAAGCAGTTCACCCCGATCGCGAACCCCACCCTGCGCCGCTCGAAGAAATCGATGGCGGCGAAGGAGTTTTCGAGGCGGCGGGTGTCGGCCAGGATCACCGCGCCGAGGGCGCCGCGCGCGAGTTCGTCCCACAGGAACCAGAAGCGGTCCTGCCCGGGTGTGCCGAACAGGTACAGCACCAGCCCGGCGTCGATGGTGATGCGCCCGAAGTCCAGCGCGACGGTGGTGGTGGATTTGGCCTCCACGCCGGTCAGATCGTCCACGCCCGCGGAGCGTTCGGTGATGATCTCCTCGGTGCGCAGCGGCGGAATCTCGCTGATGGCGGCGACCATGGTGGTCTTGCCCACCCCGAAACCGCCCGCGACGAGGATCTTCACCGATTGCGCGAGCGGCTGCGCGGTCGGTTCACCGGCCCGCAGAGACCCCATGTCGACCATGGGCCTCAGCCGTTTTCGCCACGGCGCGCGGTGGTCGAGAGGAAGGCCCCGACCCGCTGCACGGTCAGGTTCATCTCGTAGGCGACCATGCCGAGATTGGCCTGGGCCCCGGTTTGCAGGGCCAGGCAGGCGTTGCTGCCCGCGGCGGTCACGAACAGCACGGCGTGTTCGAGTTCGATGACGGCCTGGCGGACGTCGCCGCCGTCGAAACGATGCCCGGCGCTGCGCGAGAGTCCGTACAGGGTGCAGGACATCGCCGCGAAGTGCTCGGCGTCCTCCCTGGTCATCAGCGCCGAACGACCCAGCAGCAGACCGTCGGTCGAGTGGACCACGGCGTGGCGTACCCCGGCGAGCTTGTCGACGAGATCGTCGAGCAGCCAGCCGAGGTCACCGGCGGGGGAAGTAGTCACCGTCGCCTTCCTGAACATGTCGAAGTGGTGGGAGTTGACCGGGGTCGGCGCGCCGACCCTGCCGGGTGCCGTTCTCGATGGCGGAGAACAGGTCCCGGGCTTGTTCGGGGGTGCGTTCGGGCGCGGGGTCGGCGAGGGCGGACCACGGATCGAACGCCGGTGCGGGGTCGTGCGCCAGCTCGGGGGCGAGGTGCTCCTGGCGGCGGCGCCTGGGTAGCTCGGGGCGGCCGCCGGTCGGGTCCGGCGGCGGGGTCGTGGTGATCGCGGGCAGGGTGGTCAGGGTGGGGTGCTCCGAGGCGTCCGGATTCCACTCGGCCACGGCGTTTTCGGTCCGGCGCGGCACCGGCAGCTGCCCGGAGCTGTAGTCGGGGCCGGGGGTCGGCCCGGCGATCAGGGAGTCCGGCACGAGCACGATCGCGCGCACGCCGCCGTAGTCCGATTCCGAGAGCCGCACCGAGATGCCGTGCCTGGCCGCGAGTTGCGAGACCACGAACAACCCGAGCCGGGCGTCCTCGGACAGCAGGGTGAGCCCGAAATCGGCGGTGCGGGCCGGGCTGGCCAGCCGCGCGTTCACCTGCGCCAGCTCCGGATCGGCGATGCCCATGCCCTGGTCGGCGATCTCGAGGGTCACCCCGCGCCCGACGGTGGTGCCGGTGATGCGGACCTGGGATTGCGGCGGGGAGAACGAGGTCGCGTTGTCGATGAGTTCGGCGAGCAGGTGAATGAGGTCGCCCACCGCGATACCGCTCAGGAAGACCTCCGGCAGGCGGCCGGTGCGCACCCGCTTGTACTCGACGGTCTCGCCCACCGCGCTGCGCACGATCTCCATGAGCGGCACCGGGTTTCGCCACTGCCGCCCGGGCTGCCCGCCCGCGAGAATGACCAGGTTCTCGGCGTTGCGGCGTTCGCGGGTGGCGAGGTGATCGAGGCGGAAGAAGATGTCCAGCAGCGTGGGGTCCTGCTGCTCGGATTCGGCCTCGTCCAGGATCTCGAGCTGGCGGTGCACCACCACCTGGCTGCGATGCGCAATGTTGAGGAACACGGCCTTCACGCCCTCGCGGGTGCGTGATTCGGTGATCGCGGCGGTGACGGCGGCGGCGTGGGCGTGTTGGAAGGCGTCCGCGACCTGACCGATCTCGTCGCCGCCGAAGTTCAGCGCCGGGGTCTGTGCCTCGATGTCGAGCGTCTCCCCGGCGGCGAGCCTGCGCATGGTGTCGGCGAGGTGATCGTCGGCCAGCGACAGGGTCTGGTCGCGAAGTCGCCGCAGCCGCCCGATGATCCGATTGGCCAGCGCGAGCGCGACCAGGATGGCGGCGAGGGCGACGGTGAGCATGCCGGCGCCTGCCCACAGGGAGTTGCGGGTGGTGGCCGCGGCGGCGTCGCCGGCCAGGCGCTGGGCCTCGGTGTTCTGCGACTGCCACAGTTCGGCCAGGGCGAGGGTGACCCGTTCGGCGTCGGCCTGCCAGGCATCCGCGCTCAGCGGGAGGGCGGCCCGCGGGGCGGCGCCGGTGCGGGGCAGGGCGCGTTGCGCGAGGGCGGTTTCCATCGTGCCGAGCAACCGCCAGGAGTCGCTGTCCAGCAGCGCGCCCGCGGCGGCGGCCTGGTCGGCGTCCGAGTCGGCGCGCAGGCCCTCGACGCGGGTGCGGTAGTAGCCGACGAGCCGGACGTATTCGGCGCCCAGATCCGGGGTCAGGCCGGCGCCGGCGTCGATGAGGGCCGCGCCGAGGGCGGTGGCCCGGCTCATGGCCTCCAAACTCCGCAGTACCTCGCGTGATTCGGCGAGTTCGAGCGCGGTGGCCGGATCGGGCGCCGAGTCCTGGGCGACGCGCACCCCGGCCTGCACGAGGTCGGGCATGCGGTTGTAGAAGGCGTAGGCCTCCTCGGCGGGGATGATGCCCGCGTCGACGCCCGCGCGCAGGGTGACGAGTCCGGGGGCCAGCGCGGTGAAGGCGTCCACGCTCGCGCCCATGGCGTCGGGGCCGAGTTCGGCCAGCTTCGACTGCGCGGGCGCCAGCTGGCGCAGGGCGGTGTCCAGGCGCAGGCGAGCGGTGGTCAGGGCGCGCACGTCGGTGTCGGCGCCCGCGATGTGCCAGAGCGTGATTCGGCGTTCTTCCTGCAGCGCCTCGATGAGTTCGCGGGTGGGCGCGATGCCCTCGCGCATTTCGCGCGCCCACTCGCGGGCGTCGGTGGAGCGATCCACCAGCGCACCCGCGGCGCCCAGCCCGATAACCACCAGCGCCAAACTCGGAACCAGGGCGATCGCCAAAATCCGGGTGCGGACACCGAGCCGCCAGCTGCGCATTGCCCGAATGTAGCCATCGAATACCCGCACCGCCCGGACGAGTCCTTTTGGGCGGGACGGGATTTGACTATCGGACCGAACGTCCGGTATATCCCCGCGCGGGGGCCGAGTGCGGAGCTGTGCTCGAATCCGTTGCGACAGAATCTTTTTCAACCACGGTCTACCCAAAGCTGGGCCACCACCTGTGATGCACGTTTATTTTCCGTTGCCCAGACAATAGCCGGGCGGCGCGGCGCGGGGGAGCGGTTTGCCTCACTCCATCGGAACGAAGTCCGCATGCCGGACGAGTTCGGCGATGTGATCGGCGAATACGGGCCACAATTCGCGGGGCAGGTTGTGCGCCATCCCGTCGAAGATCATCAATTTCGCGCCCGGAATCGCGTCGGCAATGGCCCGGCCACCACTCACATCGAAGATTCGATCGTCCGCGCCGTGCAGCACGAGGGTCGGAATGTCGAGTTCGGCCAGCCGGGCGGTGCGGTCGCCCGAAGCCAGCACCGCAACCATCTGCCGCATCATGCCCTCGAAGTCGACACCGCGATCGAAGGTCCGGCCCGCCCGCTCGGCCACCGCCGCGGCGTCGAAGACGAAACCGGGCGAGGCCGACGCGCGGGCGGCGCGCACCTGCCAGTCGATGTAGCCCTCGCGATCGGCCGGCTGCGGCCCGCCGGGGCCGAACGCGCCCGGACTCGTCCGCCCGACCTCTGGATTGCCGGTGGTGGACATGATGGCGGTCAGCGAGCGCACCCGCTCGCGCGCCTCGATCGCCATCGTCTGGGCGATCATGCCGCCCATGGACGCGCCGACCACGTGCGCGCTGCCGAGGCCGAGCACGTCCAGGAGACCGGCCGCGTCGGCGGCCATCTCGGACAGGCTGTAGACCGCGCCGGACAGGTCACCGGCCATGGCCGCCCGGATGTCGGTGGGTGGCGCGTCGTGGAAGTGGGTGGAACGTCCGGCGTCGCGATTGTCGAATCGAATGACATGCAGTCCGCGCGAGACCAATTCGCCGCAGAAGCCCTCGGGCCAATTGATCATCTGCGCCCCGCCGCCCATGATCAGCAGCACCGGCGGATCGCCCGGGTCGCCGAATCGCTCGAAGGCCATATCGATCGCGGAAGGCCCCACACTCACGGCTAGTTCTTCGGCCACGATTACCCCATCTCCTAGGTTCGACCTGCGAGTATGGACCGTTGCCCGGGGCTTGCGGCAAGCCCCGGCGTGCGATATATGTTCCAGTGGGGGAAATACCGAATCAGCGCGGTCGTGCCACGGCGAAAGCCGGCGCGCGGACCCCTCGCTCGCGCGCCGGCTTCACCGTCACCTGTTCTCTCGTGCCCGGACGGTCATCGGGGCGCGGGCGTCCCGTCGCCGGGAACGCCCCCTGCCGCGCCCGTGACCGCCGTGAAACCCGATGTCGCACCGGCCGACCGCGCCGCGCACCCGCGGATCCCGGGGGTCGTGGCCGGTCACCACGACGGGCGGGATCCGCGGCACCCGAGACGGCGTCGACGTGTCCGGCCCGGCTACCCTCATCATGTAGGCCGGAGCGGACAGGTCGCGGTCGGCGACGCCGCCGAACGGGGTGGAGCGCGGTCGAGCGGTACGAGCCATCGGAACAATCCCTTCCGAACGCCGAATTCGACGGTTGTCATTCGGGGGTACTGCTGGGGGATTGTTCGTCGGCGGCGGCCGGAGAGTTACACATCACTTTTCAAGCCAGTACAAATGCGACAAATTGGATGTGTTTCCGGCTCGAATCAGTGCCCGGCGGTTGCCGATTCGACATCGGGCGCGGACGCCGCGTCGGTCTCGGACTCCACCGCGGCGGCGCGCCGGGCCAGGTTGTCCTGCACCTCGGCCTCCCACGCCTGGTTCGCCTTGCTGGTGTCGACCTCGAACTCCAAGCGCTGCACGGCCTTCGGATCTATGTCGGCCACGTCGACATAGAACTGCTCGTACCAGCGGCGCAGGTGATAGACCGGACCGTCGTCCTCGCAGAGCAGCGGATTGTCGATCTTGGACTTGTGCTTCCAGATCTCCACGTCCTGCAGGAATCCGGCGCTGATGCTCTCTTCCATGGTCGCGACCAGCATCTCGGCCGCGTCGTCGGGCAACCCCTGGGGCTTGTGCAGGGACATGCCCCACTGCAGCACGAACGAATCGTTCGAGACCGGGTAGTGGCAGTTGATCAGCACGCTCTCGATCTCGAAGCCGCCGAGCATGTTCTTCAGGGGGTTGATCATGTACGAGGGGCCGAAGTAGGACGCCTCCGAGATCAGCAGCGAGTCACCGTAGTCGGCCGCGGAGCCGATGTCGGTGCGCGGCTTGGTCTTCAGCAGCTGGGTGGCGACGTGACCCTCGAACACGTTCTTGAACGAGACCGGGAACGCGTAGTGGATGTAGAAGAAGTGCGCCATGTCGACGATGTTGTCGACGATCTCCCGGCAGTGCGCGCCCTCGATGAGCAGCGAGTTCCAGGTCCACGGCGTCCATTCGGCGTTGAACGAGCCGTCCTGCGCGTAGGGGCCCTCGATCACCGGGATGGTGACCTCGGGCGCCGGCTGATTGCCCTCGTGGTCGTGCCAGACGAACAGCTGGCCGTTGCGCTCGAGCGTGGTCCAGGTCCGCGTGCGCGCCAGCGGCGGTACCCGCCGCGCGTACGGGATGTCCGCGCACTTGCCCGAGCCGTTCCAGCGCCAGTCGTGGAACGGGCACGCGATGTTGTCACCCTTGATCGTGCCCTTGGACAGGTCTGCGCCCATGTGACGGCAGTACGCGTCCAGCACCCGCAGCTCACCCGCGCTGTCCGCCCACACCACCAGCTTGGTCCCGAACGCCTGCACCGAATGCGGTTCCCCGTCCCGGAACGACGCCGACAGGCCCAGGCAGTGCCACCCGCGCGCGAACCGGTCCGGCGCCGTGCCCACGTCGATCTCGCGAACTCTGTGCGGCTGCCTCGGAGGAGTCGTGGCCATGGTAGAAATTCCCTCCCTGCTACTTCACACACTGAACCGATCAAGCTTTGACGGTGTCCCTCACCGGCGCAAATCGCGAAAACACTTGGGAGACAAACCTCTCAGTTATCCGGGGGCGGCCATCACTCGAGCACCGGTTCAGGCGCGCACGTAGCCGCCGAGGGCGGTGACGAGCCGATCGGCGAATTCCGTTGCTTCGGTGCGCATCCCGTTGTGCGCGCCGGGGAATTCGGCGACCTCGAGACCGAGCCGGGCCGCGATCTCGACGGCGGGACGACAGGGGAGCGCGGGCGCGGTCTCGCGGCCCACCGCCAGGGTCAGGCGGTCACGGTGCGCGGTCAGCGCCGCGTAATCGGGGATGTAGGAGGTGAATTCGCGGAGTTCGTGCTCGATCATGAGCGGCCCGTTGGCCGCGAGCCGGGTCCACATCTCGGCCGCGCGGGGCGGGCAGCTCGGCGGCGACGGGGGCGGGCTTCATCGCGTTGCCGATCCCGGCGAGGAAGCGGGCCGAGGCGGCGGCGGGACCGTCGGTGCGGAACAGCGCGTGGACCTCCTCGATCATGGCGCGATGCACGGCGGCGTCGGGCAGTACGGCGAAGCACGGCGGCTCGTGCGCGACGAGGTGGCGGACGCGATCGGGATGGCGCGCGAGCAGGTCCAGGCCGACGATCGCGCCGGCGCTGCCTCCGACCACGTACGCGGGCTCGTCGGTCAGATGGGTGATGAGTCGATACGCGTCCGCGCTCTGCACCTCGACCCGCTGGGTGACCTGGGGGCCGTCGAGCGCGCTGCGGGAGTAGCCGCGGGGATCGAGGGCGACGACCGTGAAATGCCGTTCGAGCACCTCGGCGAGGGGATCGACGGTTCCGGCGTCACCGCCGCCGCCCGGCAGGAACAGCAGCAGCGGTCCCGCGCCGCGCGTTTCGTAGTAGAGGGTCGCGCCGGGAACGCGCAGGGTGCCGGATTTCATTGTGGGATCTCCTGTTCGGGCCACTGCGACAGCAGGTGATGTAGGGCGTCGAGAATGCGCGGCCACGTGGTGTCGGTCTCGCGCGAATGGTTGAAGCCGCCGCCGAGCTCGAGGGTGGCGTAGCCGTGAAAGGTGCTGCGCAGCAGGCGGCCCGCGTCGATGAGGGCATCGCCGTCCAGGTCGTAACCGCGCAGCATCGCGGCGGTCAGCTCGACACTGCGCAGGTAGCCGGGGGCATCGGCGACGTCGGCGAGTTCGAGTCGGCTCTGGGTGGCGGCGTAGCGACCGGGATGCTCGAGGGCGTACCCCCGATAGGCGTCGGCGAACGCGACGAGAGCGTCCCGGCCCGCCCGCCCGGCGACCGCGGCGCCGATGCGGTCGGTCATCTCCGCCGCGGCCAGCAGCGCGACGCGGGTGCGCAGATCGCGCAGGTTCCGCACGTGCGCGTAGAGGCTCGGGTCCTTGACCCCGAATCGCTTGGCCACCGCGGCCAGCGTCACGTTGTCGAACCCGATCTCGTCGGCGAGCTCGGCGGCCGCGGCGGTGATGCGGTCGGCGGTGAGCCCGGCGCGTGGTGACATGAGCACCTCTTCCTATGACTATTAGGACAATTCCTAAGATACATAGGTTTGGTGTGGGTAGCCATCGGGGCCCCGTTCCATTCCGGACCCGCTGCCGCGAAAAGTATGGGCGTTGCAGCTCCGCGCGAGTTGCCTACCGTTGGCCCTTTGCACAGGAAGGCACGTACTCGATGAAACACCGGATCGCGCTCGCGTCCACCGCCCTCGCCGTCCCGCTCTTGTTCGGCGCGGCCACCGATGCCCAAGCGGCGCCTGCCGTTCCGGCGGACGCGATCGCCGACTCGGGCTCGGCGCGGCCGGAGATCGATCTGGCCGCCGAGCTCGGTACCGGCTCCGGACGCCTGGCTCGCGCGCTCTCCGACGCCGGGTCGGGCCGCGCGCCGACCTCCGCCGAGATCGCCGGATCGGGATCACCGCGCGGATAACCGCTCGCGCCCTCCGTGGTCGGACGCCGGGTCCAGATAGCGCTCGCGGTCCGGGCGGTGCCGTCACTCGAGGCGTATCGCGTCCAGCCCGCTCGCATCGACATTTCCGGACGGAAAGCCGATGCGAGCGGCCCGGATCGCGGACTCGGGCGTCGCACTAATCCCTTACGGGTAGATTTGCGTGTAATCAGTAGTTACCCGTAAGTAGGAGGCGACGATGCCCGTGCCGTCACCCGCAGTCTTCGAGCGTTTGCGGACGTTCGCGGCGGTGGACACCACCGAGGACCGTGACACCCGTGCGATCACCGAGGTTTTCACCGGGAAGACGCTCGGCAGCGTGCCGGTCGGGACCGCCGACGATGTGACGGCGGCGGTGGGCAAAGCCCGTGCCGCGCAGGCGGACTGGGCCGCCCGGCCGGCCAAGGAGCGGGCCGCGGTCTTCGAGCGGTACCGGGAACTGGTGGTGGAGAACCGCGAGTACCTGATGGACGTCGTGCAGGCCGAGACCGGCAAGGCGCGCTGGGCCGCTCAGGAAGAGATCATGGGGCTGATCTTCGCGGCCCGGTACTTCGCCCGCGTCGCGCCCGGCCTGCTCGACGCACACAGGGTGGCGGGCGCGTTCCCGGTGCTGAACCGGGCATCGGTGCGCGCGGTGCCCAAGGGAGTCGTCGGGGTGATCGCGCCCTGGAACTACCCAATGCTGCTCTCGATCGGCGACTCCATCCCGGCACTGCTGGCCGGTAACGGCGTGGTGGTCAAGCCGGACAGCCAGACCCCGTACTCCTCGCTGGCCAACGCCGAACTGCTCGCCCGCGCCGGACTGCCGCGCGATCTGTTCGCGGTGGTGACCGGACCCGGCACCGTGGTCGGCACCGCCATCGTCGACCAGTGCGACTACCTCATGTTCACCGGTTCCTCCGCCACCGGCCGCACCCTGGCCGAACAGTGCGGCCGCCGGCTCATCGGCTTCTCGGCCGAACTGGGCGGCAAGAACCCGATGATCGTGACCGCCGACGCGAACATCGACAAGGCCGCCAAAGCGGCTGTGCGCGCGTGCTTCTCCAACGCGGGCCAGTTGTGCATCTCGATCGAGCGGCTGTACGTGGACCGTTCGGTCGCGGCGGAATTCACCGAGAAATTCGTGGCCGCGGTGCAGAACACCACCATCGGCGCCTCCTACGACTTCTCCAACTCGGTCGGCAGCCTCATCTCCGAAGCGCAGCTGGAAACGGTCTCCAAGCATGTGGCCGACGCGGTCTCCAAGGGCGCGAAGGTCCTGGTCGGCGGCAACGCCCGGCCCGATCTCGGCCCGCTGTTCTACGAGCCCACCGTGCTCAGTGACGTCACCGACGCCATGGAGTGCGGCCGCAACGAAACCTTCGGCCCGCTGGTCTCGATCTACCCGGTCGCGAACGTGGAGGAGGCCATCGCGCGCGCCAACGACACCGAGTACGGCCTGAACGCCAGCGTCTGGGCGGGCAGCAAGGCCGAGGGCGAGCGCATCGCGGCCCGCATCCACGCGGGCACGGTCAACGTCGATGAGGGGTACGCCCCGGCCTGGGGCAGCACGGGCGCTCCCATGGGCGGCATGGGCATCTCCGGCGTCGGCCGCAGGCACGGTCCCGACGGCCTGCTCAAGTTCACCGAATCGCAGACCGTGGTGGTCACCCGCTTCCTGAATCTGGATGCGCCGCCGCTGGTTTCGCAGGAAAAGTGGCAGCCGCTGCTGATGGGCATCGCCCGCGCGATCCGATTCCTGCCCGGCCGCTGACAGTTCCGGCTCCGCGACCCGCCCCGGCCGATACGGCCGGGGCGGTCGTCGTTTCCGGACCACTCATCGACCTCACGGGCGCGCCCGGAATCGCGCCGCCGGTTGCCCGTGTCATAGCCATGCACCCGCACCCGCCGCTGTGTCATGCACCGCACGAAGCAACCTGGCTACCCCACAGCACACGATCCTTCCCTAAGGTAAGCCTCCCCTAATCAGAGGAGTGGTAGGCAAGTGATCGAGGGAAACCGCGCCCTGCCGAGTCGCCGTGGCGTACTCGGGGGTCTGGCCGGGGCAGCGGCCTTCGCGGCATTCGGCTGGACCCCGGCATTCCGGGTACCGGCCGCGCACGCGGAGGGCGTGATTCCGCCGGAATTGCCGGGCGGCGTCGAGGTGTACCGGCAGGCGTACGAGAACTGGTCGGGCGAGGTGTTCATCGACCGCATGTGGACCTGCGCGCCCACGCACGCGGATCAGGTGGTGGCACTGGCGAACTGGGCCCACACGCACGGCTGGACCATCCGAGCCAGTGGTCAGCGGCACAATTGGTCGCCGCTGACAGCGCTCGCGCACGAGGCCGATCGGGTACTGCTGGTGGACACCACACGGCATTTCACCCGCGTCACCGTCGCACCGGGCACGCCCGCGAGCGTCACCGCCCAGGCGGGCGTGCACATGGAAGTCCTCATGACCGCGCTCGAATCCGCGGGTCTCGGCTTCACCGCCACCCCCGCGCCGGGCGACATCACCCTGGGTGGCGTCCTCGCCATCGGCGGGCACGGCACCGGCATTCCGGCGGCCGGCGAAACCGCGACGGCGGGACACACTTTCGGCTCGATCAGCAATCTCGTCGTGGCGCTCACCGCCGTCGTCTGGGATGCGAACGCGGGCAGCTACACCCTGCGCACCTTCGAGCGCGACGATCCGGCGATCGCCCCGCTACTGGTCAATCTCGGTCGCACCTTCCTCATCGAGGCGACCCTGCGCACCGGGGAGAACACCCGGCTGCGGTGCCGCAGCCTGACCGATATCGATGTCGACACCCTGTTCGCGGCACCGGCCGCGGCGGGCCGGGATGCTTTCGGCGCCTGGGTCGAGCCCACCGGTCGCGCCGAGGCCATCTGGTTCCCATACACGAGCACGCCGTGGCTCAAGGTGTGGGAGGTGTGTCCCGAACAGCCGGTCGGCGCGCGAATGGTCAACGGGCCGTTCAACTATCCGTTCTGCGACACCATCCCCGATCCTGTCACCGACCTCATGTGCCGGGTCGAGGCGGGGGCGTACGGGCTCACCCCCGCGCTGTGCCGGATGCACATGACCATGGTCGACATGGGCCTGACCGCCACCGCGTCGCGTGACCTGTGGGGCTGGTCCAAGAACACCCTGCTCTACGTGCGGCCCACCACCCTGAAGGTGACCGCGAACGGCTACGCCATCCTCACCCGGCGCGCCGACGTGCAGCGGGTGGTCAGCGAGTTCTACGCCTATTTCCGCGACGGCCTGAACCGGTACGCGGCCCAGGGGATCTATCCCATGAACGGGCCCTTGGAAATTCGCGTGACCGGGCTGGACGACGCCGCCGATGTGGACGTGCCCGGCGCGGTCACCCCGGCGCTGTCGGCCATCCGCCCGCGCCCCGATCAGCCGGAGTGGGAGGTGGCCATCTGGCTGGACATCCTCACCATCCCGGGCACCCCCGGCAGCATCGCGTTCTACCGGGAAACCGAACAGTGGGTTCTGGCCAACTACGCGGGCGACTACGCCCAGGTGCGGCCGGAATGGTCCAAGGGCTGGGGTTACAGCGACACCGCGGCCTGGGCCGATCCCGGCGTGCTCGACACGGTCGTTCCCACCGCCTATCGCACCGGTCTGGAGGCCGGAAACACCTGGGACACCGCTGTTTCCGCACTGGATCGCTACGACCCGCATCGGGTCTTCGCCAACGGGTTCCTCGCCGGCCTGTTGCACGAGTGACCCGAACGCCGCACGTTTGAGACCTGCTCGTCGAGGCATTACGTCGTCACAGAGACGAACTCGACGAGGAGGATCAGATGTCGGGTGCAGGAATGACGGTGCTCATCGTAGTGGTGGTGCTCGCGGTACTGCTCGCCATCGGAGTGGCCGTGCGTCCGTGGTTGCGGCGCAGGCGATTACAGGATCGATTCGGCTCGGAATACGACCGAGTGGTGCAGGAATCGCAGAATCGCCGCGCCGCCGAACAGGAGCTGACCGATCGCGAGAAGCGCCACCGGCAGCTGGAACTGCGCGACCTGAACGAGGACGAGAAGCGCCGCTACGGGCAGCAGTGGGCGCACGTGCAGGAGCAGTTCGTCGACGATCCGGTGCGCTCGCTCGACAACGCCGACCGACTGCTGGTGGCGGTCATGTCCGATCGCGGCTACCCGACCGAGGACTTCCAGCAGCAGCTGGCCGACCTCTCGGTCCGGCACGCCGCGCCGCTCGAGCAATTCCGGGCCGCGCACGAAATCGCCGGACGAGCCGCGAACGGGCAGGCCTCGACCGAGGACATGCGCACCGCGATCGTGAACTACCGGGAACTGTTCGTCGATGTGCTGGACGGCAATCGCGCCGGTCAGACCGCACCCAACAAGTAAGGCGAGAACCATGAGCATTTTCGAATCCGGCCGTGCGAAGAAGGCCGCCGCGGCGGGCATCGAGACCGAACAGTCCCCGCGCGATGATGACAAGCGGCACGAGGCCGAGCGCGCCCGCGCCGAAGCCGAACGCCTCGAATCGGCCGGGGAGCGCCCGCACGGCGAGAACCCGGCGCAGGCCGGGGAGCGGCCCGCTGCCGAGCCCGCGAACACGGTGACCGGCAACGAAATTCGGGAGGCCGGCCCCGGCGTCCGGCAGCCGGGTTCTGAGGCTTCCGGTGACGCCCACCGGCCCGCCGCGAGCAGCGTGCACGCGCCCACCGCCGGCGAGAAGCAGCCCGCCGGACCCGGTGCGCACGCGGCCGAATCCGATCGCGAGCACCGGCCCGGCGGCGTTCACCAGCCCGGCGCCCAGCAGCCCGGCGCGGCCCAGCAGCCCGGTGACGCGCGGCAGCCGCACGCGGGTGACGCCCACCGCACCGGAACCGGCAACGGCGGCAACGCCATTCCCGGCGCCCAGGACGCGGGCAAGCTGCGCGAGCAGTGGCGTGAAGTTCAGACCGCGTTCGTCGACGATCCGCGTGACGCGGTCACCCGCGCCGACGACCTCGTCTCCGGGGCACTGCAGCGCCTCACCGACGGCTACGCCCAGCGCCTGCAGCAGCTCGAAACCCGCTGGTCCAGTGGGGGAGAGGTCGACACCGAGGAACTGCGCCAGGCGCTGCGCGGCTACCGCGACCTGTTCGATCAGCTGGTGACGACCGCATCCGCGGGCGGGGCGACGAACATATAGGACTTCTCCTCGACCCGCCGGCTGATCCGCCAGACGCCGTCCACACGGGTGAAGGAATCCAGATACCAGAGTCCACACAGCATCAGCCGCTGATGACCGTCCGCACCGGCCACCACCATCGGGTTGTGGCACATGGTGCGGGCGGTCGCGCTGTCTCCATCCACCTGGATCGAGGAATTGCTGACCAGGTGCTGGAAGGCGGTGAAATTCGGCATGACGGAGGCCAGGAATTGCTTGGTGGAGGCCAGATCTCCGGCGGGACCGCCCATCGCGGTGTAGTCGATGTGGGCGTCAGCGGTGAAGAGCTCGTCCAGCGAATCCCACTGGTGGGTGTCCACCGCGTGGGAGTAGCGCACCATGAGGTCCACTATCTCCATTCGGTCCGATATCTCCTGCAGGGACAGCATGGGGGCCTCCGAATCGTGCCGTGACTCTTGCGATCGGTGGGCAGCGTACGACGAGCGAGCCCAATGATCTTGTGCTTTGCGAAAGATATGACCGCAGGTTCGGCGAACTTCGCCGGTTTGCGAGGTCGGCACGCCGAGCCGACGCGCTGGCGGGAACGGTTCGAGTGCGGATTGCCGCCGAGCCGAGACCTATCCGCGAGGGCTGTTGCCGAACTGAAACCCGCAGGCGGCCCCGCGTTTTCCGCCGACGGTGGGAGTATGGGGCTTCTTCCATGCATGGCCGCCCGTTCACCGCAGGGTGGCTACGGGGGCCGTGTCCGAGTGAGCGGGGCCGAACATGCGAGCGTCGAAACCGAACAGTTCCACCGTGGGACAACGCCGCGAGACCAAACGCCGGTGGGGACTCTCGCGTCCCGCGGTGGCCACCCTGACCGGCCACACCGATGCGCGGCCGCGAACGGCGGACGCCGGGCAATCCGCGGTGGAGCGAATAGCCCGGAAGCAACTCGCCGATGCGCGCATCGCGATCGAACCGGTCCTGCGAGCCGCGGTGGGCGGGCTTGCCGAACCGCTGGATCAGATGGCGGGCTACCACTTCGGCTGGTGCGATGCCGAGGGCGTCGAGATCACCAACGGAGTGCAGGGCAAGGCACTGCGCCCCGCCCTGACCTTCGCCGCCGCCGCGGCCTGCGGCGGTTCGATCGCGGACTCGGTACACGCCGCCACCGCGATCGAGCTACTGCACAATTTCTCGCTCGTGCACGACGATGTGATGGACGGCGATCCTTTCCGCCATGGCCGCCAAACCATTTGGCGACTGTGGGGCGAAACCAATGCCACCCTGCTCGGGGACGCCATGCAGGCCCTCGCGCTGGGAGTGCTGTCGGACGGCGTGCCCGAACCGGTGACGGCCGAGGCCGTTATTCGATTGGCGCGCGCCACGATGACGCTGTGCCGGGGGCAGTACGAGGATTGCGCCTTCGCCACCCGAGCGAGTATCAGCGTGCCGGAATATCTGCAGATGGCATCGGGGAAGACGGGGGCACTGCTCGGATGTGCCTGTGCGCTGGGGGCATTGTGCGCCGGAGCGGATCATCGCGTGGTATCGGCCATGCATATCTTCGGTTGTGAAATCGGGCTGGTGTTTCAGCTGGTGGACGATGTCATCGATATATGGGGTGATCCGGCGGTGACCGGAAAGCCCGCGCACAGCGATCTCATCAGCCGCAAGCAATCGTTCCCGGTGGTCAGTGCGCTGGCCTCGGATACATCGGCGGGGCGGGAGCTGGGGCGGATTTACGCTGCGCGGCAGCCGATTACGGCCGCGCGGGCGGCTCGGGCGGCGAGTCTCATCGAAGAGGCGGGGGGTCGGCAGGAGACGCTCGACCGGGCGGGGGCGGCGTTGGCGGCGGCATTGGACGCGCTGCCTACGGATCTCGCTACGGGGGATTTGACGGCGCTCGCGCATTTGGTGGCGCATCGGGATCGGTGAGGGTGACGGGTCAGCGCCATCCCCGCACCGGATGGCGCCGGCCGTTTTCTTTGTTGGGTCGGGGGATTGGAGGGGCTTGGAGAGTGTCGGCTGCGGTTTGCGAGTTGGCTGTACCGACGGGGGTGTGTTGGGGGCCTCAGCGGCGGTTGGGTGCCTGGTTGGGAAAGGACGCCTGGACAACGGAGTACCGGCGATGCCATTTCGGGAGCCTCGATGGCGGTTGAGAGGCCTACCGCAGGAAAGACAACTAGAAAACGGAGTACCGGCGGGGGCACGTTGAGTGCCTCGGCTGTGGTTGGGAGCCCGGCTGGGAAAGATTCCTGGATAACGGAGTACCGACGGGGCGCGTTGGGTGCCTCGACTGCGGTTGGGTGCCCTGCCGGGGAAAAGATTCCTGGATAACGGAGTACCAGCGGGGGCGGGTTGGGTGCCTCGGCGGCGGTTCCAGCCCTTCCGGGCCGATATGGGGGATCGAAGCCCGTGGATGCGTGGCCGGGTTCCGATCCCTGGACCGGGCGCGGCAATCACCGCCCTGGACATAACCCCTTTGTGTTGATGACGAGTCTTTGTCGGTGAGTCTCGAGAAGGTTCCCACGGCCGGCCGGCCCGGCTGGGATGGCGAGGGCGCTCCCGGCTGGGGAGCCGAAGGTCGGGTACGGCAGGCGAGGTAACCAGCACGGTCGCATCTGTTTTGCCTGCTCTCCCGAACGCCGCCGGAAGCCGGAGAGTAAGTGTGAGGCGGGCTACGTCGGCCACGGGCGTGAACGCTGATGCGTGTGATCGGACCGGCTGCACGGGTGTGAAGAGCGGGCCAGGGTCTGGACGAACGGGGAGCCCCTTCGGCGGGGGAAAGCCGAAGAGGCAGAGTGGGCAACGGCGGTGGGAATGGTGGCCGGGCAGGCCCGCTAACAGCGCCATCGTGCGGGGACACCCGGTACTTGGGGGTGGTGACGGAAGTTGACACGCGGCCTACGACCTGGGTCGATGTGTGGTGGTGGGATCCATCCGGTTTTGCCCGGATTCTCCGAATCCTCGCCCATCACAACCGTTTCCCACCCGTTCGGGCCGGTATTGATCTGTGCGTGGCAGGCATCGCACGCCAGGGTCAGGTTCTCGATGTCCGTTTCGCCACCATCAGCCCATTCCCGGATGTGGTGTACAGCGGAGCGGCTTGCTGGCGCGTCGCAACCGGGGCGCGTGCAACCCCGCTCGGTCGCGGTGAGCGCCAAGCGTTGTGCGGGGTTGGCGAGACGCTGCCCGCGAGACAGGTGCAAGGGTCGGCCGTTGCGATCAAGCACCACCAGATACGGGGTCGAGTTTCTGGCGACCTGGAGGGCTTGGGTGATCGACATCGTGCCGCCGGTCGCGGTGGTCGCTACGCCTGCGCGCTTCTCGAGGTCTTCGATACTCATGGTGATGATCGTCGACACCGGAAGTCCGCGATGCGATCCCAGTCGCCTGGGTCCCATATCCGGGCGGAAGAACACCAGCAGAGCGTCATGGTTGCGTTGAGCAGCCGTGCGGTGATCCCTTTTGGCTGCCGCGCGCAGCTTCGCTCGAAGTGCGGCGCGGGCTCGTTCGGCCGGGCTCAACGAAGGGTCGTCTGTATCGATATCGTCGGTGTTCTCGTCGCCGTCGTCGAGTTCGGTATCGAGACCGAGTTCAGCGGTGGTCCACGGGCTTTCGGGATCATCAGGATTGCACATGCCGGGGCGCCCGAACTTCTCGAACACCGGGATCATGACCGCACCCAACTGCGGGGTCAGGAATCCCGAGATCGGGTACATGCCATCGATCCGCTGATGCCCGATCTTGATCTCGCGGACCCGCTGGCGGTCCCTGTCTTCGATCAAGCGCCCGTCCGGGTCGACGTGGGCCAGAATGTGAACTCCGAGCTTGGTCACACCCTTCGGGTCACCCTGACGGGCATAAGAGGTGAGGTGCTGTTCGGCGCGGTCTTTGACTTCGGGACCCGCGGCATCGGGGATCTGCTTCATCGCATCGTTGATGGCCTTGATGTGGTCGGCGGAGATCTCTCCGGCCCGTTGTGCTGCCGCTACGAGCGGCAGGACCGGCGGGCGGGTGCTCGAACCCACCGACACCGTAGACAGCAAGTCGGCATTCCTGACTCGGGCGTCGGCCTCGCCGTAGGACAGTCGCAGTGTTTGTTGCAGGAACAGGGTCAGGTTCTTCACGCCCGCTTTGGAGGGCAGGTCCTGTGCCGCGCATTCGAGCGCGAACCGTTGTTTCACGGCTTCGAGTTTGCGGAAGCTGGTTTCGAGCTCCTGCATCACTTCGATGACCTCGTTGCCGGGCAACGAGTACATCGGTAATTCGAGCAGGTTCTCCACCGCGGCGGCGAGTGCTTTGGCACTCTGCGCGATTGTGGGTACCTCTCCCGAATTCATACCCCCAATTCTACCCCTCTATAGCAAGTATGAATAGCCCAATTCTCTTGTAATACAACGCATTTCGGACAACTATCAACTGAACGAATGAGCAATTTCTCCATTCCGAAATCCCAACTCACCCGTGCACACGCACCCCGCCCACGAACGTCTGAACAACCTTCGTATCCGCGATCTCCTCCGCCGCCCCCTCGAACGGATTGCGATCCAGCACAATCACATCCGCCAGCGCACCCCGCCGCAGTGTCCCCGTGTCCGGGCTGCGCAGCACGTGAGCCGACCCCGCCGTGTACGCCGCGAGTGCGGTCATGAGGTCCAGGCGCTGGTCCGGCAGGAGCGGCGGCAGCGCCGAGCCCGGGGTGACACGGTTGACCGCGACATGCACGCCTTCGAGGGGATCCGGCGAGCTGACCGGCCAATCACTGCCGCACGCCAGGGTGACCCCGGCCCGGGCGAGATCGCCGAAGAGGTACTGCCGGGTCGCGGCGTCGCCGCCGAGGAACGGCAGGGTCAGCTCGTCGAGCTGGGGTTCGTGTGCGGCCCACTGGGGTTGCAGGTTCGCGATCGCGCCGAGGGGCTGGAAGCGCGCGATGTCCGTGGCGTGCAGCGTCTGCAGGTGGGCCAGGTGGTGCCGGTTGCCGCGCGGGCCGTTGGTCGCGCGGGCGGCCTCGAGCGCGTCGAGCACCTCACGCACGGCGCGATCGCCCAGGGCGTGGAAGTGGACCTGGAAGTCGTTGGCGTCCAGCTCGGTCACGTACTCGCGCAGGGCGATCGGATCGACGAAGCTGATCCCGGCATTGCCGGTGCAGCACCCCCGGTGGTCGCGGTACTGGTCGATCATCGCGGCGGTGTAGTTCTCCGCGATGCCGTCCTGCATGATCTTGACGGTGTCGAGCCGGAAGCGCTCGGCGGCGAATCGCTTGCGGCGTAGCAGCATATCCGGGATCTGTTCGGCGCCGCGCTCCCGGTCCCACCATTGCGCGCCGCTCACGCGCGCGGTGAGCAGGCCGCGTTCGGCGGCGTCGAGGTAGGCGGCGGCGCAGTCGAAGGGCGTGCCGTCCACGCTGACTATCGCCTCCTGCCAGGCCGTGATGCCCAGCGCGTGCAGCGTGCGCTGGGCGCGCAGGATGCCGTCCACGCGTTCGGCGTGCGTGATCGGCGGCAGCACCTGCTCGACGAGGGTCATCGCGCCCTCCTGGAGCATTCCCGAAGGGACGCCGCCGGATTCGCGTTCGATCCGGCCGTCGGCAGGGTCGGGGGTGTCCGCGGTGATGCCGGCCAGCTCGAGCGCCCGGGTGTTGGCCCACGCGCCGTGATGGTCACGGTTTACCAGGTACACCGGCCGGTCGGCGACGACGTTGTCGAGCAGGTCGCGGGTCGGCAGGCCGCCGGGGAAGCTCTCGAGGGACCAGCCGCTGCCGGTGATCCACTCCCGGTGCGGGTTCGCCGCCGCGTAGTCCGCGACCCGGCGCAGGTAGTCGCGGATCTCGACGGTGCCGGTCAGGTCGCAGGCCGCCAGTTCCAGTCCCGCCGCCGCGGCGTGTATGTGTGCGTCGTGGAATCCGGGCAGCAGCGCCCCACCCGCCAGGTCGACGACTTCGGTTGCCGGGCCGATCGATTCGCGCACCTCGCGGTCGCCCACGGCGCTGATCCGGTCGCCGGTGACGGCCAGTGCCGTCGCGGCGCTGCGGGCGGCGTCCATGGTGAGGACGGTGCCGCCGACGAACACCAGGTCGGCATGGCTCATGGGTTCACTCCTGACCGCGGTTCCCGCGCCCTGTACGCACCGGCCGGAGCCGGACTCGGCTCCTCCATGATCCCGGGCCCAGGTCCGCGAAGGACCGCGGGTACCCCTGTCCCATTCGCTCCGGCCGCCGGGAGGTAGCAGCAGCCGACACCGCGACGCCGCGAGGATCGGGATCCCGCGGCGAGGGCAGGGCGGGAAAAGGAACCCCCCACACGGGTCAGGGTTTTCCGCGCGCGAGCAACGCCAGCAGCAGCTCGGCGCGGACGCGGGCGCTGTCCAGGTTGCAGCCCAGCACGTCGGCGGCGGTCGCGATCCGCTTGCGCAGGGTGTGGCGGTGTACGCCGAGGTCGGCGGCGGCCGACTCCCAGTGGCCGTTGGCCTCGAGGTAGGCGCGCAGGGACTCGACCAGATCGGTGCCGTGGCTGGTGTCGTGGTCGGCGAGCGGGGCCAGGACCGTGCGCGCCATCGTGTCCAGGACGCGGCGGGTGGCGTCGAAGGACAGCAGGGAGCGGCCGGTCAGGGTGCCGAACTCGGCGGGGGCGCCGCCGCGTTCGGCGGCCGAGGCGGCCAGTTCGGCGGCTTCGGCGGCGGCGACCAGTTCGTCCAGGGGATGTTCGCCACTGAGTCCGTAGCGCACGGTGCTGCCGGGGGCCAGGTCGGCGGCCAACTCCCGGGCGAAGGCGACCGCGGCGACACCGGGGAGCGCGAGCAGCACGCGGCGGCGGCGCACGTGCAGGAACAGCGGGTGCCCGCCGCGCACGGCCATGGTCTCCGCGGTGGCGCGCACGTCCTCGACGGACTCGGCGGAGTCGCAGTCGGCGGCGAGCACGCGGATGCGCCCGGCGGCGTCGGCGGCCTGGGCCAGCTGGGTCCAGGCGGGAGTGAGATCGGTTTCGGTGCTCAGGAGCAGGCCGAGCACGGTGCTGTTGAGGCGGTGCTGGGCCTCCCACAGGCGGGCCGGCTTCTCGAATGCCAGGGACAGCAGCGAATTGGCGTGGCCGAGCAGGATCTGTTCGGCGGGGCCCAGCGGTCCGGGGCCGACGACGACCAGATCGCCGTGCGCGCGGCCGCCGACGCCGATGCGCTGATGGGTCACGCCGCTGCTCGTGCGCTCGGGGCGGGTGTCGGGCGGGGCGACCGACTCCGTGGCCAGGGCCTCGCGCACGGTCTCGAGCAGGGCGTCGTCGGGTGCGTCGGGGTGCGCGGCGGTCACGCGCCCGGCCGAGTCCAGGACCAGCACGGTGGCGCGCAGGGAGGTGGCGAGTTCGCGCACGATCGCGCGGGCGCCCGAACGCACCAGGGCCCGGGTCATGCGCGGCTGGGCCCGGGCGGCGCGCTGCACGGCGTCGGCCTGCAGTTGCGCGGCGCGGTCGGCGACGCGTTTGACGATGACGGCGAACGGGGTCGGCAGCGGAACCTCGAACAGCGGCAGGCCGACGTCGTCGGCGGCGGCCACCAGATCCGCCGGCACTTCCGGATGCGAGACGCCGATCCCGAAACCGATTGCGGCAACGCCTTTTCGGTGCAGGCCGCGCAGGTAGTCCGCGCGGGCGGCGGGCGCGTGCGGCAGGCGCGTGCCGGTGGTGAGCACCAGTTCGCCGCCGGAGAGCCAGCGGAAGGGATCTTCGAGTTCGGTGGTGATGACCAGGTCGATCGTGCGTGCGAGCCCCGCCGCACCGCCGCGAAGCGGTATCGACAGATCGGGTTGCGCGAGGATCCAACTGACCGGAACCGACACCTTGTGGAGTGTACAAAACGGTGATGGCGCGCCGACCTGATCGACGATCCGGCGCAGTCGGGCCGGAGTGTCACGCCCCGCGAACGCGGGTTCACGGCCGAAGGAAGCACCGCTCGAGCGGCGAGAAGACATGGCTGGAAGATCAGTGAGAAGGGGGCTGCCGGGAGGGCGGCGAGTCGCGCCGGTTTACATGTAACCGTCGGTTACACATACTTCGATTCCCGGGGAAAGAGTGGGAAGAGTGCCCGACGCGGGCGATTCGTTTCCACAGCATACTCCCATCGGCTCCACCCTCGGCAACCCACCCCCGCACCGGCAAACACGCCCCGGCTCGCCGACGCCCGCACTCGCACCGACACGGTTCACGAGCGCGGGTCCGGCGGTCCAGGTCAGGCGGTTTCGCGGTACACCGCCACCACCGGGATGTCGCGGGCGGTCTTCAGCTTGTAGTCCGCGAACTGGGGCATGATCTCGACCATGCGGGCGTAGAGCTCGTCACTTTCCGGCGGCGCGACGAATTCGGCCTTCGCGGAATAGGTTTCGGTGCCCACCTCGACGGTGAGCCGCTGGTCGGCGCGGAGGTTGTGATACCAGGCGGGGTTCTTGTCGGCGCCGCCGTTGGAGGCGATGAGGATGATGCGGTCGCCGTCGGGCACGTAGACGAGCGGGTTGGTGATCGCACGCCCGGACTTCGCGCCGGTGGTCGTGATCAGCACCAGGTTCGTGCGGCCCTCGAAGGGGCCGCCCACCTTGCCGCCGTTGGCGCGGAACTCGTCGATCACGGTGTCGTCGAAGGTGCTCATGCCCGTCCTCTCGCAGTGTCTCGTGGCAGCAACCAGCACCGCGGCCCGGAAAATTCCGGGGAAGGGCTATTCGAAGCCGTGCGCCTGGGCGACCAGGTCGAAGAACACCCAGACCCCGCCCCGGTCATAGGATTCGGGGTCCTCGGAGCCGCCGAGGAAGGGGTACGGGGTGGCGATGTACACCTCGTTCTCGGCGAGCGGGCCCAGACGCTTGCGAATGGCGGCTACGTGACCGGGCTGCAGCACATAGGTGATGAAGTCCGGGTCGAAGAGCACCCGATCCACGAAAGCGCCGATGTCGGAATGGATTCCGAGCGCCTTGGCCCCGGCGCTGTACGGGTCTAGCACCGCGTATTCCCCCGTGCGGGTGCTCATGAGGAACGCGTGCCCGAGATCGGAGTAGCCGACCACCCGGTCGTACCGGGGAAAGTGGTCGGCCCACCCCGGCATCACCTGTTCGAACGGGTGGGGGCCGACCAATTTGAAGGGCACACTAGTCACTGAGCCCATCCAACCAGAGCCCGGTGGACCTCCCGACGGCGGCGTCACCGGCCGAGGGCGGCCAGCACCAGGTCGGCCACGGCGGCGGCGCCGCGCGGATTCGGGTGCAGGGGGATAGTCGTCGCACTGCTGATCAGCGGCTCGACCCAGCGTTGCGGTCCGGGGCGGCAGCCATCGTGGCCGGTGACGGCATTGGCGTCGACGGTCAGGGCGCCGATCGCCGCGGCCTCTTCGAGCAGCACCGTGGAAATGTGCCGGAGGGTGCGGTAGATGTACGGGACGTCGCCGCGCGCGACGCCGGTGCCGTAGCCGCAGTCGGCGGTGGCCGGCGGCAGCACCGACGGATAGTTCACCGCGACGATGATCGCTTCCGGCGCGCGCTCGCGCACGGCGGCCAGGGCGCCCGCGATCGCGGGCCGCGCCTCGTTCTCCACGCGCGCGGCCAGGGTGTCCACGCCGGCGCCGGTGAACTGCCGCTCGCACGGGTTGCCGACGGGAGTGACGGGCGTTTCCAGCAGGGACACCGCCAGGCACGGGCCCAGCGTTCCGAGCAGGTCGAGATCGTTCCAGCCCATGGTCACCGTGACCAGGTCGGTGTCCGCGGTGAGCCCGTCGAACTGTTTGATCGTCAACTCGCGCGCGACCGCCCCGCTGCAGGTGTTGTCCACGAAGACCGCGGGCCCGAGCGCGGCGACGAGGCGATTGGGATAGCTCTGGCGCGACCGCAGGCACAGGGGTGGTCCGTAGACGTCGGTGACATCGGCGGTCGCGGCGTACGAATCACCCAGCGCCACATATTTTCCCAGCGGCGGCGTGCCCCGCGCGGGTGCGGCCGCGAACAGCGCGGCACCGACAACGACAGCCAGAACCAAGGAAAGCTTGCGCATCTCGATCTCAGCATTCTCGTGACCGACGGAATTCCATTGTCATGCAGTACATCTGCCAATAGATTCATTCGACAGATCCGTGACGATACCGAATAATCTCTTGCCGCTAGCGGGTCGACTGTGTCGAACCGGACTCCCTCGGATAACCGTTCTTCCGCCATCGGGTCCGGCGCCCGGTCATAGTCGCATCGCACGAGATCGAGTCGAAATCAGGCGACGGCGTGTGCGCGACACACCGCCGATCGCGCGCACTCGGGAATCACTCCGAGAACGGCCGCTCGGAATCACGTCGAGTGCAACGGTTCCGCCCCGTCGAATTCACACCGACCATGGGGGCTTCGGTCGACCGGAGGTGCGTTCGGATGGTGACGACAGGGGGCACGAGTGCGGGGGCGGTACTGCGGGCGGTGCTGGAGGGCGGCACGGTGCCGCGCAGCGCCGTCGCGAAGGTGGCGGGGCTGTCACCGGCGACGGTGACCATGCAGGTGCGGGCGCTGGTGGAGGCCGGGCTGCTGATCGAGCAGGCCGAGACCGCGAGTCCGGCGGGGATGGGGCGGCCGCATTCGCCGCTGGCGTTGCACACCGCGGGCAATGTCGTGATCGGGGTGCACATCGCGGCCGAACAGGTCACGGTGACCGTGCTCGACATCGCGGGGGCGGTGCGGCTCTCGCATCGCATCCCGCATCCGGGGCTGGGTCCCGGGGAGATACTGGCCGGGGCCGCGGCCGAGGTCCGGCGGCTGCTGGGCGAGTTGAGCGAGCGGGTGATCGGGCTCGGGGTCGCGATCGGCGGCTGGGTGGACAGCTCCGCGGGGTCGGTCATCGATCACGGCTTCCTGCGGTGGCGCAATGTGGCTGTGCGCCAGTACTTCTCGGATCACACCGGCCTACCGGTGAGCCTGGACAGTCACACCAGGTCGCTGCTGCACGCTGAGCAGTTGTTCGGCAAGGTGCGCCACGCCTCGGCGACGGTGGCGCTGTTCGCGGGCAACGTCATCGACGTGGCGTTCGCCGTGCACGGGCGGGTGCACTACGGGCCGCGCTCGGCGGCGGGCGCGATCACCCGGCTCGCAGGCGGGGAGGTGGCCGAGGCGCTGACCGAGTGCACCGATCGCGCGCTGGTGGCGCGGGGGCAGCGGGAGGGCTTGGCGGTCAAGACGATTCCCGATCTCATCGTCGCGGCCGGGCGGCACGAGGTGGCCCGCGAGCTGTTCGCCGGACGGGCCCGCGTGCTCGGGCGCGCGGTGGCGGTCCTGGTGGATCTGCTGGATCCGGACGCGGTGGTGATCGTCGATCCGGCGCTGGTGCGGGTGCCCGGGGTGCGCGCGGCCTATCTGGATACCGTGCGGCGTTTCTCCTCGTGTGAGCGACCGGAGGAGATCGTCACCGAGTCCTCGTTCCTGGGCCGGGTATTGGAGATGGCGGCGGGAGCGGTGGTGCTGCAGCGCCTCTACAGCGATCCGCTGGCCGTCGTCGCGGTGCCCGCGGCGGCCGCCCTTTGATTCCGAGTAATTTTAAGTCGAACGAATGTTGCTCGAGCACAGCGTCTTCCAGGACAGTCTCAGCATGGAAATGCACGCACCCGCCGATCGATTCGAATTCCTCGATTGTCGATGCCGCCCGAATTTCCGAGAAACCTTCAGGCGATTTCAATCAGGGAGAACACAGTGCGAAAATCCATTCGCAGAATAGGTTTGGCGGCGACCGCCGCGGTCCTGCTCGCCAGTGGTTGCGCCACCGATGAGACCGGCGACACCGCGCTGACCGCCGCCCTGCCGACCCAGGTGCCGCCGAACACCGAACTCTCGATCTCGATCAACACCACCCGCATCGCGCTGCAGGCCTCCGGACAGCTCGGCTCGCTGCCGTTCACGGTGTCGGACTGGCCCGCGGTCTCGGCCGGACCCGATGTGATCCAGGCCTTCCGGGGCGGTTCGGTGGACGTGGCCAGCAACGCGGGCATCCCGCCGATTCACGCGCGGGCCACCGGCGTCGACGCCAAGATCGTCGGCGTCAAGGTGCGCACGACCCCGGCATACAAGCTGGCCACCGCGCCGAAGTCGGGCATCGCCTCGATTCAGGACCTGCGCGGTAAGAAGATCGGCTTCTCGCCCGGGCAAGCCCAGGGCGTGGTCGTGCTGCGTACGCTGCAGGCCGCCGGGCTCACGCCCAAGGACGTGCAGCTGGTGGAACTGAACAGCCCCCAGTTCCTGACCGCGCTGCAGGGCGATCAGATCGATGTGGCCCCGCTGTTCGAGCCGCAGCTCACCAAATACATCAACCAGTACGGCGATCAGGGCGCGAAGGCGGTCGTCACTCCCGCTGTGGACGCGCTGACCGTGCTGTGGGCCCCGACCGCGGTGCTGCAGGATTCCTCGAAACTCGCCGCTGTCACCGAATTCGTGAAGATCTGGGCACGCGCGGATATCTGGGCCTGGGAACATCCCGAAGAATGGGCCGACGCGTATTACGTGAAGGACCAGAAGGTTTCGCCGGAAGAAGCCAAGCGCATCATCGGCAACACCGAACGCCCGTATTACCCGGCGAATTGGGACGACGCCATCAAGTGGGAGCAGGAAACGGTCGACCTGGTCACCGGCTCCGGCTATTTCGGTAAGAGTTTCGACGCCGCGACGCTGTTCGACCGGCGCTTCGAGGGGCTCGCCACCGACGCCGTCCCGGCCACCTACCGGGAGAAGGTGCAGTCATGACGATCGCCATTCCGCGGCTGTCCGTCGCGACCGCCCCGGTCACCGACGGCTTCGTCGATCGGCGCCGGCTGCGCCGGCTCGGGCTGCGCAAGGCCGTTCCCTTCGCGCGGCTGTTCGGTGTGGTGCTGCTGATCGGCGCGTGGGCCGCCGGGTCGCACTTCGAACTACTCGACGAGCGCAAGCTTTCCGCGCCGTGGACCGTGGTGACCACGGGCTGGGAGCTGTTCCTGGACGGCTCGCTGGCGGAGAACGTCTCGGCGTCGCTGAGCCGGGCGTTGCTCGGCCTGGGCATCGGCGTGGTCGTCGGAACAGCCCTGGCCCTGGTCGCCGGGTTGTCCCGCTTCGGGGAATCGCTGGTGGACGGGCCGTTGCAGCTCAAGCGCGCGGTGCCGACGCTGGGGCTGATTCCGCTGATGATCCTGTGGCTGGGCATCGGCGAATCGTTCAAGATCGTGCTGATCACCTTCGGTGTCATCGTGGCCATGTACATCCAGACGCACGCCTCGCTCACCACCATCGACAAGCGGTTCGTGGAATTGGCCGAGGTGCAGGGTGTTTCGCGCACCGAGTTCATCTCCCGCGTGGTGATCCCGGGCTCGCTGCCCGGCTTCTTCCTGGGGCTGCGGCTCTCGGTCACCGGTGCGTGGCTTTCGCTCATCGTCGTCGAATCCGTCAATGCCACCGACGGATTGGGCAAAATGATGTACAGCGCGCAGAACTACGGGCAGGCCGATGTCATCCTGGTCGGCCTGGTCATCTACGGCGTATTCGGACTCATCTCCGACGCGGCCATCCGTCTGCTCGAGCGCAAGGTGCTGTCATGGCGTCAGACCATCGCGAACTAGGCGTCCAGACCAGGGATCTGAAGCGATCCTTCGGTGACCGGACGATTCTGGACGACATCACGCTGACCATCCCGCCGGGCCAGTTCGTGGCCCTGCTCGGGCGCAGCGGTTCGGGCAAGAGCACGCTGCTGCGCGCGCTGGCCGGGCTCGATCACGATGTGATCGGTTCGGGCTCGCTGCGGGTGCCCGCGAAAACCTCGGTGGTGTTCCAGGATTCACGATTGCTGCCCTGGCAGCGGGTGCTGCCGAACGTGCTGTTCGGGCAGCCGCGTTCCAAGCGCGCCGACGCCACCGCGCTGCTGGCCGAGGTCGGTTTGGCGGGGCGGGAGCGGGCTTGGCCGAACGAGCTCTCCGGCGGCGAGCAGCAGCGCGTGGCGCTGGCGCGGGCGCTGGTCGGCGACCCGGCCCTGCTGCTGGCCGACGAGCCCTTCGGCGCGCTCGACGCCCTGACCCGCATTCGGATGCACGAGCTGCTGCGCGATCTGGTGCGGCGGCACACCCCGGCGGTCCTGCTGGTCACCCACGACGTCGACGAGGCGATCGCGCTCGCCGAACGCGTCCTGGTGCTGGACGCGGGCCGCCTGACCATCGACCTGCCCATCGAACTGCCCGGCGAACGCGATCCCGGTGATCCGGAATTCCAGCGCATCCGCCGCACGCTGCTGACCGCGCTGGGCGTCGTCCCGGCCGGTGTCTGAAAGGACCCCCATGTCGAAACAGTTGCACCTCAACGCGTTCCTGATGTCCACCGGCCACCACGAGGCGTCGTGGCGGCTGCCGGAATCGGACCCGTACTCGAACACCAAGATCGAGCACTACGTGCACCTGGCCCAGATCGCCGAGCGCGGCAAACTGGACTCCATCTTCTTCGCCGACAGCCCCGTGCTGTTCGGTGACACCGGCCGCCGGCCCAGCGGCAAGCTCGAGCCGACCGTGCTGCTGACCGCCATCGCCGTGCAGACCTCGCGCATCGGGCTCATCGCCACCGCCTCCACCAGTTACAACGATCCGTTCAACCTGGCGCGGCGCTTCGCCTCGGTCGACTGGGTGTCCAACGGGCGGGTCGGCTGGAACATCGTCACCACCGCCGGGGCGGACGCGGCCCGCAACTTCGGGCTCGACGACGTGCCGGACCACAAGCTGCGCTACGAGAAGGCGGCGGAGTTCGTCGAGGTCGCGACCAAGCTGTGGGACAGCTGGGCCGATGACGCGGTGCTGGCCGACAAGGAGTCGGGGGTGCACACCGATTCGGCCAAGGTGCGGGCCATCGACCACGAGGGCCGGTTCTTCAAGGTCGCCGGACCGCTGAACCTGCCGCGGTCGCCGCAGGGGTATCCCGTTCTGGTGCAGGCGGGTTCGTCGGAGAACGGCAAGGAGTTCGCGGCCCGCTACGCCGAGGCCGTGTTCACCGCGCAGCAGACCCTCGAGGACGGGCTGGAGTTCTACCGCGACGTCAAGCGCCGGGCGGTGGCGTTCGGTCGCGATCCCGAGTCGATCAAGATCCTGCCCGGCATCGTGCCCGTCATCGGCGACACCGAGGAGCACGCCCGCGAACTCGACGCCGAGCTCGAGCGGCTCATCTCGCCCGAATACGCCAAGCGGCAGCTGGCCAAGGTGTGGGGGATCCCGGTGGAGGACCTCGACCTGGACAGCCAACTGCCCGACGATCTGCCGTCCGAGGACGAGATCCAGGGCGCCAAGAGCCGGTTCACGCTGATCGTGAATCTCGCCCGGCGCGAGAACCTCACGCTGCGCCAGCTCATCGGGCGGCTCGGCGGCGGGCGCGGGCACAAGACCTTCGCCGGCACCGCGGTGCAGGTCGCGGACGTCATCGAGGAGTGGTTCACGCGCGGGGCCGCCGACGGGTTCAACATCATGCCCGCCGTGCTGCCCTCGGGGCTGGACCGCTTCGTCGAGGAGGTCGTGCCGATCCTGCAGCAGCGCGGGCTGTTCCGCACCGAGTACAGCGAGTCGACGCTGCGCGGACACTACGGGCTGGATCGACCGGAGAACCAGTACGATCTCGCGCCGCCGGTCGCCGAACCGCTCGCGGTCGCCGGATGAGTTCGGACTCCGACTGTTTCGACACCGCGGTCTCCGTTTCGGAGGCCGCGGCTTCGGCGTTTCCGGGGACGGGGAGTTCCGGGGCGCTGGAACGATGTCCGGTCGAGTTGATCGGTGGCGACGGTGCGCGGCCGCCGGAGCTGAGGGATGTGCCCGGGCGGCGGCTGGGGTCCGATGTGCGGTTCCCGCGCGGTGGGTGGCGTGCCGGCGAGGTCGTGGGAGGTGCCGCCGGTTTCGGGGGCGGGCCGCGGGCGGGGCCGAAAGCCGAAGGCACACGGGGCGAGTACGTCGGGCCGGGTGGCTCGGTTTCGGATAGCAGCACCTTCTCGGGTGCGAAAGTTGGTGAGTTGGTGTGACGAAGACAGCTGTCGGAGAACCGGGTTCGGGGGCCGGTGACGCGGAGGCGATCAGGAGTTCCGGGGCAGGGATAGCGGCGGCGAGCGTACTGCCCGAGGTCGTCGCGGACTCCGCGAGAGTGAGCGGCGAGCGGATGCGGAGCGACTCGCACCTGGACGAGCCCGACCCGGGCGCGGGCGGGACGGACACCGGAACGGGGTGGATTCGGTATCTGCTGCGGCGGTGCGGTGCGCATCGGCGCACCGTGGTCGCCACCGTCGTGGGTGCGGTGCTGGCCGCGATCGCCACGGCCGCACTGCCGTTGATCGTGCGGCACGTGGTCGACACGCTCACCGTGGGTGCGGCCTCGGTGCTGCCGTGGGCGCTACTGCTGCTCGCGGTGGGGGTCGGGCGGTTCATCGCCAGTTACGCGCGGCGAACCGGGTCCTCGCGGTTGTCGCTGGACGTGCAGCACGATCTGCGCCGGGATCTGTTCGCGGCGCTGCTGCGGCTCAACGGGCGGCAGCGCTCGGGGCTGTACACCGGGCAGGTGGTCAGCCGGGCGATCACCGACGTGACGCTGATTCAGATGTTCCTGCAGCTGGTTCCGATGGTCGGCGGCAACGCGGTGCTGCTGGCGGTCTCGCTGACCCTGATGGCGACCATGTCCCCGGCGCTGACCGCCATTGCCCTGCTGGTGATTCCGGCGCTGTGGTTCATCACCCGGCGTAGTCAGCGCGAGTTGTTCCCCGCCAACTGGGACGCGCAGGCGCGGGCGGCCGAGGTCGCCATGCGCGTGGAGGCCGCGGTGACCGGCGTTCGTGTGGTGAAGGGGTTCGGTCAGGAGTCGCACGAGCTGGCGGGGCTGGCGGCGTCGGCGCGGGATCTGTACCGGTCGCGGCTGCGGATCACGCGGATTACGAGCCGGTATGTCCCTGCGCTGCAGACGATTCCGGCGGTGGGACAGGCGCTGGTGCTCATCGTGGGCGGATTGCTGGCGCTGGGGCAGTCGATCACGCTGGGCACGTTCCTGGCGTTCATGACCTATCTCGGTTCGTTCGTGCACCCGATTCGCATGTTCTCGATGCTGCTCACCGTGAGCCAGCAGGGTCGGGCGTCGCTGGACCGCGTGCGCGAGGTGATCGAGACGCCGGTCGCGGCCGAATCCGCGGGGGCAGCACCCGGTGCCGGAACGGCAGCGAGTCGCACGGCGAAGGCGCACGTCGAGGACAGGGGCGCACCGGTCGATTCCGAACACGTGCATCGGATCGAGTTCCGGGGCGTGCGTTTCGCGTTCGAGGACCAGCCGCCGGTGCTCGACGGGCTGGATCTGGTGGTCGAACCTGGGGAGACGGTCGCCATCGCCGGCACCGCGGGATCGGGCAAGTCGGTGCTGGTGCAGCTGCTGCCCCGCCTGTTCGATCCGGACGCGGGCCGGATTCTGCTGGACGACACCGATATTCGCGAGATCCCGGATCTGCGGGCGCGGGTCGCCATGGTGTTCGAGGATCCCTCGCTCATGGCCGACACCGTGCGCGCCAACGTCGCCTACGGTGTGCCGGACGCGACGGACGAGCAGGTCTGGCACGCGCTGCGCCTGGCCGCGGCCGAGGAGTTCGTCGCGGCCCTGCCCGAGGGCCTCGACACCATGATCGGCGAACGCGGGCAACGGCTTTCGGGTGGACAGCGCCAGCGCCTGGCGCTGGCGCGCGCCCTGGTCACCGATGCGCCGATCCTGGTGCTCGACGATGCGACCTCGGCCATCGACGCGCAGGTGGAGGAGCAGATCTTCGCGCGGATCGCGGCCGAGGTGCGGCGGCGCACCACCATCGTGGTGGCCCACCGCATGTCGACCCTGGCGCTGGCCGATCGCGTCGCGGTGCTGGACGGCGGGCGGATCGCCGAACTCGGCACGCTGCCCGAGCTGCAGCGGTCCGGTGAGCTCTTCCGGGCCCTGTTCACCCCGCCCGATCCGGTCGGCATCGGCGACGATCTCGACGGCGCCGAGCGCGGCGCTGCCACCGCGGGCCTGTGGGCGCACACCGAAGCCGACGGGGACGAATCGCGCACCCTGGAGCAGATGGCGAAGGCGTTCTCCCAGCGGGCCGCAGGCGCGCCGGGGCCCATGGGCGCGAACGCCGGCGGCGGGATCGTGTCGAGTGCGCCGCCCAGCGGCGACGTGCGGGCGCTGATCGACCGGTTGCCGCCGGTGACCGGGGAACCCGAAGTACCCGAACACTTCTCCCACACCCCGGACACGGCGTTCGATCTGCGCGGGCTGCTCCGGCCGTTCGCGCTGCCGCTGCTGGCAGGGCTCGGGCTGGTGGCCCTGGACGCGCTCGCGCAGATCCTGATCCCGTTCCTGGTGCGCTACGGCATCGACCACGGCGTGCTCGCCGGCGCGCGCGACGTGCTGCTGATCGCGGCGGCGCTCGCGCTGCTGGTGGTCGCGGTCGACTGGGCGATCACCGTCGCGCAGGTGCGGGTGACCGGGCGAGCGGGCGAGCGGCTGCTGTACGGGCTGCGGGTGAAGGTGTTCGCGCAGTTGCAGCGCCTCGGATTGCAGTTCTACGAACGAGAACTGTCCGGCCGCATCATGACTCGCATGATCACCGACGTGGACGGGCTCTCCACGTTCCTGCAGACCGGGCTCGCGGTCGCCCTGACCAGCTCGCTCACCATCGCCGGGGTGCTGGTGGCGCTGGTGATCATCGATCCGGGGCTGGCGCTGGTGATCGTGCCGCTGTTGCCGGTGCTGGTGGCGGCGACCGTCTGGTTCCGGCGGGCCTCGGTGCCCGCGTACAACCTGGCGCGTGAACAGGTCAGCGCGGCGAACGCCTACCTGCAGGAGAACGTCGACACGATCGCCGTCACCCAGGCCTATCGCCGCGAGGCGGTCAACCAGCGCGAATTCGAGCGTCGCTCCTGGGGTTACCGGCAGGCTCGGCTGCACAGCCAGACGTTGATGGCGATCTTCTTCCCGTTCGTGGAGATCATGTCGGTGATCGCGACCGTGGCGGTGCTGGCGGTCGGTGTGCACCAGGTGCGCGACGACGCGATCACCGCGGGCACGCTCATCGCGTTCCTGCTGTACATCGATCTGCTCTTCGCGCCGATTCAGCAGCTGTCGCAGGTGTTCGACAGCTACCAGCAGGCGGTGGTGGGCGTGGAGCGGCTGGCCGTGCTCATGCGCGAGCCCATCGCCACCCCCGATGCCGACGACGCGATCGCGGTGGAGCGGCTCGCGGGCGAGATCGAGTTCCGCGACGTGGGGTTCGCCTACGACCCCGCGGGCAAGCGGGTGCTGTCCGGTATCGATCTGCGGATCGAGCCGGGACAGAAGGTCGCGGTGGTCGGCGAGACCGGCGCCGGCAAGTCCACGCTGGTGAAACTGCTTGCGCGACTGTACGACACCAGCGCGGGGGCGGTGTTCGTCGACGGAGTAGACGTGCGCGACTACGGGCTGCGCGACTATCGCAAGCGCCTGGGCGTGGTGCCGCAGGAACCGTTCCTGTTCGGTGACACCGTGCACTCGGCCATCGCCTACGGCAAACCCGGCGCCACACCCGCCGACATCGAATGGGCGGCGCGGGCCGTCGGCGCGCACGAGATGATCGCCGCGCTCGAGCACGGGTACCGCCAGCCCATCGGCGCGCACGGCGCGAGCCTGTCCGCCGGTCAGCGGCAGCTACTGGCGCTGGCCCGGGCGCAACTCGTCGAACCCGACATCCTCATTCTCGACGAGGCGACCGCGTCGCTGGATTTGGCGACCGACGCCCGCGTTCGCGCGGCGGTGGATGTGCTGACCGCCGGGCGCACCACGGTGGTGGTGGCGCACCGGCTCGCCACGGCCGCCGACGCCGATGTGATCGTGGTCGTGGGTGAGGGCAGGCTGTTGCAGGTCGGGCGGCACGCGGAGTTGCTCGTGGAAGACGGGCCGTACCGGCGACTCTGGGCGGCGTACGTGGGGGAGGACGTCGGCACGCCCGCGCGGTAGGGGTGCGGGCCGACCGGCGGCGGGTCACTGCCCGCCGCCGGTCGCTCATCCGGACGGAATCGTCACTCTCGCAACAGGTGCCGGGCGAAGAAGGCGTTGCCCGACGGGCCCTCGAACGCCGGGACGCCGGTGTGCCCGCCCATGTTGGCGTGCAGGGTCTTCTGTTCGGAGCCGAAGGCGTCGAACAGATCCAGCGCGAGCTGCCGGTCGTTGCCCTCGTCGTCCCACTGCAGCAGCACCTGCAGCGGGATGCTGACCCGGGCGGCCTCCTCGAACATCGAGCGCGGCACGTAGCTGCCCGCGAACAGCACGGCGGCGGCGATGCGCGGTTCGACCAGCGCCAGGCGCATGCCGATCGCGATGACACCGCCGGAATAGCCGACCGGGCCGCGGATTTCGGGCCGGTCGAGAAGGACGTCGAGCAGGGCTCGCCATTCCGGGACGGCCTGGTCGACCAGGGGCAGGACCAGGCGGTCGACGATGCCGTCGGTCACCGGTCGTCCGGTGCTCAGTGCCGCGCGCAGGTCGGCGCGGGCGCGGTCGGCGGCGGCCGACCGCGGGCGGTCACCGGCCCCGGGCAGTTCGAGGGTGGCCGCGGCGTATCCGGCGGCGACCGTGTCCCGGGCCCGTCCCGCCAGTCGCGGGTACATCGCCCGCAGTCCGCCGGGGTGGCCGATGAGGATCAACGGCCTCGGTTCGGAATCGTTGTCGGGAGTCCACAGGATGCCGGGGATCTCGCCGAGGGTGAACTCACGCTCGATGACGCCATCGAGCCGGTTCTCGGAAATGAAGTGCATGGTCGTGCCTTTCGGGAGTGCGTGGCGCTCCCGGACGACCTATCGCCCGACCATGACTCCGGAGGGGAGCACCCATGTCGATACTGCGTTCACGGGTATCACCTCCTTGGTCCGGTTCACGGTCGGGGGGAAGGGTAGCAATGGCTGGTAATCGGAGGCAAAAGGTTTTCGGGACGAATTTTCGTGCACAATCGCGCTGCTCGCGGCGGGTTCCTGCCACGAGGGAGTGGATCGCGCACGAAAATTCGCACTCTCACCTTCTGTCGATGTACTCCATATACGCGGTCCCCGCGATAGGAGCCCCCCGGAAGCTCCCCACGTAGTCGTAACTGCCCACGAACCCCGCCCCCAGCCCGTAGCTGTAGTCGTGGTTGGCCGCGCCCGCGATGGAGATCAGCACCTCGCCGCGGTCGTCCAGGACTCGCCAGCGCAGGTGCTCGGGCAGGCGCATGGTCGTGCCGGTCGGCGTGGGCTGATCCAGGTGCCGGTCGACCGTGAACTCGAAGCCGCGGGTGTGGACGGTCCCGTGGTCGTCGAGCCCGCGCACGTACACCCGGCGCTGGATCGGCAGACCCGCCGGCCCCAGCACCTGCACGAGCAGCACCTGGGTCCGTTCGTCGATGTTGAGCACGTGGTAGGTGAAGAACGGCACCGGCAGGGTGGCTCGGGTGCCCGGGAGAACGCTGTGCACGCCGACGCCGGTGGCGTATTCGACCGTGCACAGGGTGTCGATCGGGACGGCGCCGTGCCGGTCGGTGATGCTGCCGCGAGCGCGGGCGAGCACGCTCCAGTGGTCGTACAGACCCGGGACGTGGGCGAAATGCGACACCACGTCCGTGGCGTCGATCTCGAGGTCGACCTCGATCTCGGGATGGCGGCGGCGCAGGGCGAACTTCGGGTATTCACCCTCGATGACGAGCTCGTCGCCGAACTTCAAACGTGTTCCGTCGGAACGGAACTCACAGTCGCGGTCGATCTCGCGCACCAGAAACTGCCCGCCGGTCATCGATCCGGTCGCCGAACTCAGGTAGACGGTGTCGGCCGGGGTGGAGGTGATGGCGTGGTCGTTGGCGAAGATCGCCACACCCGGCGTGCCGAGAATCGACATGACGCCGAAGAAACGGTGCGGTGCGGCGAGGCCGGGGACCATGACGCCGTAGTGCGCCCAGTTGCGCCGGCGTCCGCTCGGCGGGGACATCGGCGTGGCCGGGTCGAACGGGCGGGCGTTGCGCCGCCGGGTTCGGTTGATCACGCCGATGGCCCGCTCGATGCCGGTCACCCTGTCCATGCCCACCTCCACAGTTTCTGTTACTGACAGTACCGTTTACTGTCGGCGTGGAGTCAATCGGCCGGCAGCGCGGCGGGCTTGGCCTCGGGACGCGGGGACGGCACGAATATTCGATCGCCGACACCGGACTCGGCGGGCAGCATCTCCTCCCATGCGGGAAATCGAACATTCCGGTCATTACATCTACACCTCGGGCCGGTTCATCCACGCGGATCTGGAATTCGAGTGGGATGCCCGGGGCGGTATCACGCCGGCCGAATGCGCCAGGGAGGCCGCGAGGTTGACGGTGGCCGGGATCGGCGAGCTGTGCCGGGATTTCTTCCGGCCCTTGGACTTCGGGCTCCTCCGGCGCGTCACCGAGGACTCGGACGGGCTCTGGTTCGAGACCGACAGTCATCCGGAGCCTGGTTACTGGGAACCGGAATCGGTTCGGGAGCACGGTGATTCGGAAATTGTCGACACGGTCGATGAGGCGACCATGCTGTCGGTGGTCGACGCCCTGTTCGACGCGCCGTGCGAGCTGAACGAGGGCGAGTGGGTGTCCTGGACGGGCATGCAGGTGCTCGACACCATGGCCTTGCTGCCGGAGTCGCTGGTCCCTCCCATCGGCGACCACGTCGTGGTGGATGACGCCGACAACCGCTTCCGGAATCGGAAGGTCCCGATCGAGCGCCGACCCGACGGTGTCTGGACGGGTCCCCGCGATTCGACGTTCGGCCCGCCGTTTCAACTGCGCGCGTACCCCGACTTCGGCTCGTCCGACAACGATCGGCACTACCTGTCGGTTGGCCTGCTGATCTACGTCAATTGGTCGATATGGAGAAATCGGGACGCCCCCGGCCGGGCGATGCTCGATCGCGGGCTGGACCGGCTGCGCCGCGGCGGCTGGCAGGTTCGCGAGGACTAGCACCGGTCGTGCGCGGGTGTCAGGGCCCTGTCAGCGGGGGTGTCAGCGCGCGGTCAGTGGGCTGTCAGCGCGGGGCGCGAAGGTTCTTCTCGTAAGCGGTTCGGCACACAGGAGATACGCCGAACCGAACGAGACGAGTCGAAGGACGACATCATGACCATCACCGCCACCCTCACCGACCAGGACAAGGCCACCATCCGGACCGCCGCGTTCGGGGCCGTCGCGCTCATCGCCGCCGCCGACGGAAAAGGCAAGCCGCACAGGGCTTCCGTGCAGGGAAGCTACGCGCTGTACTCGGCGACCGGCCTGGTCGGGCACGTGCTCGCCGGGAAGACCAAGGATATCGAGTTGCCCGGCCGGACCGTCGCGGCGCTGGCCGATCAGATCCTGCCCGCGCTGAGTTCGGCCGTGGCCGTGCTCGAGCAGCTGGATGCGGCCGAGGCCGAGAACTTCCGGGCGACCGTGCTGGTCGCCGTGGACGCCGCGCTCGGGGTGCATCACGGAACGCCCAGCCCGGCGGTGGTCGCGATGGCCGGCAAGATCCGCGAGGCGCTGCGCGCGGCGTGAGAAAACGTCGGCGACGACGTTTCCGGGAGAGCGGGCAGCGGGCCGAGAGCATCGCGGAGATCCGCGATCGTGCGAAAGTGGACGGCGGGCATACCGAGTTCGCGGGCCGCGGTGACGTTGGGCTCGGAGTCGTCTACGAACAGGCAGCGGTGCAGGGGGACACCGACTCTCTCGCTCGCGATCCGATACACGCGAGGGTCGGGTTTGATGAAACCGATTCGAGCGGTGTTGATCAGGGCATCCGCCACGTCGTGCAGGCCCTGGCGGGCGAGGTCCCGTTCCAGGCGCGTGGTTCCGTTGGAGACGAGCGCGATCGGCACGAGGACGCGGGCGGCGCGCAGGAGGGTCACGGCCTCGGCATCCACCTCGGGTTCGAGTCGCGACCACGTGGCGACGGCCGCACGAGCCCGTTCGGCCGAGCCGCAGACTTCCGCGACGGCGGTGGCGGTGGCCGCCCGCCAGTGCTCGTCGGTGACTTCGCCGGTGATCGCCGGGACCAGCCGCTCGGGTGCGAACGCAATCGCGGCGAGTGTGCCTGGCGCAAGCCGGTTTTCGTGCTCGATATCGTCGGCCGGGGGCCAGATCCGAAGCACTCCGTCGATATCGCAGAGCACCGCATCGTAGGCACGCGCGCTCATCGGGCTCCTCGCTCCTGCCCTCGGTGGTATCGATTCATGATCATCACACGGACGGGGTGCGGCCGCGAACCACAGCTAGGGGGAGGTCGTCCGGTCGGTGATCTCGTAGCTGCCGGACGGGAGTTCGAGGGAGCGTGCCGTGCGGACAGCGGCTTCCGACAACGCGATTCGTGGGTCCGGGGGCACGGTGTCGGGGTAATAGGTTGCGGGGCCGTGGAACTGGCCGTAGCGCATCACCACCCCGCCCGCCGCCAGGACGGCGGACTCCAGGAACTCCTTGGCGGCCTGGCCCTCGCCCATCATCTCCCACGCGACGCTCTGGGCGATGAAGCGGGACGCGCCCGCGGCGCGGGCGGCGGACAGCAGGTTCGCGGTCCCTTCGTGGCGGATGCGGGCGTTGGCGGCGCGGCCGGCGGGGAGATCGGCGGCGCTGTCGGGCAGGTCGGTGAGCTGGTGCATGACCAGGTCGGGGGCGTACGCGACGACCGCCGCGGTCAACGCCGGCGCGTCGAAGGCATCGCACACCACGGGGGTCGCGCCGGCGGCGGCGAGCGGGCCGGCCTTGGCGGGGGACCGGGTCATGCCCGCGACCTCGTGACCCGCGGCCACCAGGAGCGGCACCAGATGGGTGCCCAGGACGCCGCTGGCGCCCGCCAGAAAGATCCGCATAGTTATCGAGGCTAAGGGATTGCGTCAGTGGGGGTTCACGAGGGCCGCGATGTCGTCGAAGCCGCGGCGAACGGCGTGGTCGAAAGCGGTGCGGCCGTTGGCGTCCCGGATCGTGAGGTCGGCGTCGTTGTCCACCAGCACCTGGACGATGTCGCGGTAGCGGGGGCCGCCGTCGCCGTAGTAGACGGCCTCCAGGAGCGCGGTCCAGCCCAGGTCGTTGACGTGATCGATGTCGATGTCGGTCTGCCGGAGCACCTCCCGCACGTAGTTCAGATGGCCCTTCTCGGCGGCGGGGATCAGCGCGTTACCGCCGAAACGGTTGGGCAGCGTGAGGTCGGGGTGCGCGGGGAGCAGGGCCTCCATCATGGGGACGCTGCCGGTGACGCCGGTGTTGACCCACGGGGTTTCGCCGCGGGCGTCGCGGGCGTCGGGGTCGGCGCCGAATTCCAGGAGGACGCGGGCGACCGGGAGGTCGTCGGACAGGACCGCGAGCATCAGCGGGGTCCGGCCCGCGGTGTCGCGGGTGTCGACCTGAGCGCCGTCGGTGAGGGCGGCGCGGACCGCGGCGGGGTCGCCTGACACTGTCGCGGACAACAGGGCTCGGTTCTGGGCGACGGGGATGTCGATCGGGGCGGGCGCGGATTCGGGGGCAACCCGGCCCGGTTCATTCGCGGGGGCATTTGATTCGCGCGACTGCGTGGCGGCTTCGCTTGGTACGGAGCGGTTCTCGGTAACCCCTGCGCCGGGATCGGCCGCGCAGGCGCCCAGCACGATGGCGCCGGACAGCACGGCGATGGCGAGGCGAAGTTCGCGCGAGCGCCGGCGCCCTGCGCTCATATCCGCTGCTTGATCGCCCGAGGGAGGGTTCATGACCTCCATACTGCGAGTCCGGTCGCGACTGCGAATCGGCGCGGCGGCTGCGATACCCGAGCGGATCGGCTGACAGCCGGGTCAGCCGATCGGCTGACCCAGTGAACCGCGCACTGCCGGCGGTCCGGACCGGCGGGCGCCCTACCTGTCGCGGAATGCCCAAGCGTCGGCGAACATTTCGTGCAGGGGGCGCGGCGGCAGGATCACGTCGTAGGGGCCGAGGATCTCCTCGTAGCCGACTTCGATGAGGTAACGGGGCAGTTTCGCCGACTCCAGCGGCAGGTGGGGTTTGGTCAGCTTGTCGGCCCAGCCGCCGGGGATGAACGCCGTGCGTCCGGCGCGGGAACGGCGGTCTTCGACGATCAGGCCCCCGGCGAGGAGTTCGGCCTGAGCCTGCTTGTGGCGGGCTGTCGTCCAGTCGTTCCAGCGGCGGATGTTGCGATCGGTGGGGCGGGCCAGGGTGAGCAATTGCAGCAGGAGCGTGGCGGCATCCTCGCCCGTTCCGGTCTGCGCGCGGACGTGTTCGACCAGGTCGGGCACGCTCTGACGCGGATCGGCCTCGTAGTGCCCGGGAGCTACCGGGGTCGTGGCGGCGCGGTCGATGATCACCTTGAGGCCGGAGATCATCGCGAGTTCGCGGCGGATCGCGTCCGCGAGTTTCGTGTAGCCGTGGGTCGCGCAGGTCGCGAGCGTGTGGTCGACCCGCTCGGGGTCCAGCAGCGCGGCCGTCCGCAGTATCGGCTGCACGAGCCGGATCGCGCCGTCGACGATGAGCAGTCCGTCGTCGTAGACGGTGCTGCCAACCGGGGCCGAGGCATAGCGCTCCGGTCCGAAATGCGCTGCGGTGAGCATGAAATAGCCGGGGCAGACCCGGGTATCCGGTGCGCGCAGTCCCGCTCGAATCCGTTCGAACAGCTCGGTGGCTCCACGGCAGGCGGGGTCGTGGACCGGACGCTCGGTCAGCGCCCAGACCGCCGCTGTCGCCACGCTTCGGAAGCGGTTCGAACGGGCCAGGATCATCGGGCGGGAGCGCGGCGCACCGAGCAACACGTCATCTCGCGCGGCATCCGGGCTGTCCGGATGTGCAAGGGCCCGAGCGTAGTACGACGACAGACCGGTGGCCGCCTCCAGTTCGGCGGTGAGATCCTCCGGCACCCGAGGTCGCGTGCCCAGCAGCTCTGTCCACACCGCGGCCATCCGCTCCGCGGCGGCCAGGTCGCCCGCCTTGCTCCACAATTCGGCGGGATCATCGGGCATACCCGCGGCCACCAGCCTCAGGCAGCCCTCGAATCCGAGCTGACGGGTGTATTCCTCGTACTGCTCGGCAACCTCGGAATTCGCACCGTACGGCTTGGTCCGGACCAGTTTGGTATGCGCGGCGCCCATGGTCGCGAATCCGCCGCCGAGGTGGGCACGACGGGGCATGCCGTCCAGCACCAGTCGAGCGACGGGCTCACGAACGCCGGTGCGCTCGACGAACAACCGGACGGCGGGCATGCCAGGGGTGCGAACACCGTTGCGCGCGAGCAGATCCAGGACAGTGGTCAGGTAGGCGGCATCGTTCCGGGTGACCGTGACGGTTCGGACGTCGGTGGCATCGAGCGGAATCGCGGCGTCCGCGGGCTGGAGGAAGCCCTTGCCCACCGCGACAGTACGGTTGCCCGAGACCGCCGGGGCCGTCCCCAGCCGCCAGGCACCGGGTTGGGCGAAAGGCTGTGCGGCCCACTCGGTCAGCAACGCGATCAGCGCCGCGCGGTCGGCGTCCGGGGTGCGGGCGTTGAGTGCGCGCCAGGCCACCGCATCGATGTTTCCGAGCAGGGGAGTCCAGTCCTGCGGTGGAGCGGGCGGGCTCATGCGGCGGACGGTGTCGTCGATCTGCCCGGCCAGGAAACGGCCGTCCGCGACGATGGCGGTGAGGGTCGCGGGCGCCACCGCGGGGTACGAGCGCGAGTCGTGATCGAGTAGCCCGAGCAGGGCGGGCAGCAGCTCGGAGTCGGGTACCGGTGTCCGGGGTGCGGCGAGCGCACCGGCTCGGACCGATGCCACGCGTGCGGAAATGATCTCCCGCTTGCGCACCAGCCGCGTGGCTCGATCGGCGAACTCCCGTATCGACTCGGCGAGAACGGGATCGGTGACCGCGGACGGCGATATGCCGGCCAGCAGCGCAAGCACCGTCGCCACGTCGATGGTCCGCAGCGCCCGGGAACCGGCCGGATCGCGCGGGATGAGGAAATGCCAGAAGGCCGGGGGCGGGAACATCGGCAGCCGTGCCAGGTCGCCGGTGACCTGCGATCGCCAGGTGGGGAACGAACGGACCTCCCACAGCGGCGACTCGGCGTCGTAGCCGCGCATCAGGCCGAGAACATTCGACCCGACGCGGGTCATGACCAGTTCGGCGCCGCCCTCGGGCATGCGGACCAGGCCCCACGGGTCACCCAGTTTCGGCCCACCCGCGAACTCTGCCCGGCGGGCGTCGATGCCCTCCACTACAAAATCCGCGGGGTAGCCGCGCCGGTCGTTCCTGGTGATGCGATATCCGCTCTGCCCGGCCACCGCGCCCAGCGGCGAGTCGGTCACCCCCGCGGGCAACCGTGCGTACGACAGCAGATCCCACGCCGGGACCCTGCCGCGCGGCAGCGGCTTCTCGGTGTGGAAGTCCGGTAGCTGCGCCGACTCACCCCGGTTGCCGGTCGCCTGGTCGATCTCGGCCCAACCGCCTGATCCGGCGCGGAGACCGTTCGAACTCCATACCCGCACACCGTCACTCATCTGACCGTCGCAGTCACCGACGCCGTAGCGGTCGCCGGGCCGCAGCAGGTGGGTGCCATCGAGCCGGCCGTTCGGGGTGGCGAACCTGTAGCCCAAATCGCCGCTGCACCCGTTCCCGAGGGGAGCGAAGTCGCACACGGTGTCCGGGGTGAATCGCTCCTCGGGCGCATTGGCCCAGAACGCTTCCTGCACGCGCAGCGCCGGTGCGAAACGGATCGGCGGCACCGGTTTCGGGATTTCGCCGTAGCCGATCAAGAACTCGCCACCGGCGTAGAACACCGCGTGCCCTCCGACGTCCGGGGGCAGGGTGAACGTGGTGTCGGCGATCTTCCCGTGCGGGTCTATCACCACCGCGCGGTCGTCGCCGTACACGGTGAGCATCGGCCAGGTGGCGGTCACGCCCCGCACCACGCCCACTTCGGCGATCGCGGTATCCAGCGCGGGCCAGCACAATTCGTGCGGGATTCCCGCACGCAGGGTCCACAGGAGGGGATCGACGCCGTCGAGACTTTCCAGTGCCTGCTCGATACCGTCGAGCGCCCGAATGGTCGGCTGATCCAGCAGCTTGTCGAGTTCGTCGATCGCGGCTTCGGCGTCGAGCAGGCTGTTGCCCGCCACGCGATCCATCACCGCGACGATGCGGGCATGCACCTCGCGTTCGATGCCGGGGTTCTCCGGCAGTCGGCCGATCGCGGTGCTGGTGGTCCGCGCATCGGCGTGCACGACGCGTTCGAGTCTGCGGCCCAGGACCGGGTGGGCCGCGAGTGCGCGCAGGTCACGGCGCGAAGCCGGGCCCCAGAATTGCATCTGGACCTTGTCCGCGCCCGCGATGCCGACACCGTGGGCGAGCAGCAGATCGGCCAGGTCGGCATCCAGGTAGGCGAACCAGCGGCCCGACGACAAATCCACCGGCACACCGGCTTCGGCCAGTCTCGGCCCGATCCGCTCGACCACGTCGAAGAGTTCGGCGGGCATCTGCTGGATGGTCACACCGCCGTAGCGCGCCTTGGTACAGCAGTACATGTGGAAGAAGCGGCTCACCCAGCCCGCCAATCCGCGCGTGGGCGTGAGGGTTCCGGCGGCCATGACCTCGACCGCGCCGGCGGCGTCGAGCATGCGCAGCAGCGCGGCACCGGTGGAGGCGGTCTCGGGGAACAATTCCACCAGCGGCGCGGGGTCGGAGGGCCGCACTCGCGCGAACACCTTCGCCGCGCCGTCGAGCAGGCCGTCGGACACCTTGGCAGAGGTGCACGCCGCGAGCACCGCCGTCAGGACGCGGGAGTCCTCCCCGTATCCGAGGCCGGCGTCCTCGGCCGAGGCTCGTACCCGGCGCGGGATGTCGGCGCCCAGTGCCGCCCCACCCTGGGCCAGCGCCACGAGCAGGGCCGTGAAGTCCCGATGTGCCTCGTGCGCCGACCCGACGTTGGCCAGCCAGCGCTGATGGGCCGCGATCTCAACCGCCGGAAGCGCACCGGCACGGGCGAAGATCAGCGCGTTCGCGCGATGGAAGTCCACGTGCACGGGCAGCAAATGCGCGCGCTCGGCGGCCCGCGCACGACCGTAGGCGGTTGCGGCGGCCCTGCGAAATCGCTTCCCCCACCAGAAGCTACCTGTGTGCGCACTCAGCCAGTGCCCCACCGTGTCCCAGAACCAGGGCCGATGCGCTTCGGGCAGGCGCTCGGCCTCCCGCGCCAGCGCGTCCACGACCGCCCCCGGTTTGTCGGTGCCGTGCACAGTGCCCCGGGCCTCTTCGCTGAGCCTTTCGGCGGCGTCGGCGACGCCGGGATCGAACTGCCGAACCCACTCGGCGTACGACGTGGAATTCTCCGGATCCGACGGCACCAAGTTCGACATGGCCGCATTGTGCCAAAGGGCAACGACACCCAGGTCGCCCAGCGGTGTGGGCGAGCACCGGACCCATCCTCGCTGGGCGGGCCGAGGCTGAAGTGAGGCCGAATTCAAGGAAGAGGACGCAGCGCCGACGTCAGAAGAACGCTCGAAACTCGACAACTGGCGGGGCCGCGGTGCTGAACAGACCCACGAAGGATGCTGTAGCACAGCATCCGCGAGCGGCCTTACCCGCTGACCCCAGCCTCCACCAGTGCCGGCAACCGGGAATCGCGCTCTCCGGCAACGCGCGAACAGCAGCGCGCCAGCGCCAGGTCGGTCCTTCCCATGGAGAACACCGAAGCACTTGGCACAGAAAGCCGAGACAGCCGCGCTCAGTGCAGGATCCGGGCTGCCGACACTCGACCGCATCTGGGTGCGACAGCGTGACATTGCCGCACCCAGATGCACTCAGCAGTTCGGGTTGTTCATGATCTTGATCTGGGTGACTGTCTTGTACAGCAGCGTCGCGTAGTTCGGGGTGATGCACTGGGTCGAGCCGTCGGAGAACTTCAGCAGCGCACCGTCGTCGTTCCTGGTGTTGACCACGCGGAGGGCGCCACGACTGTTCGGGCCGAGGGTCTGCCAGTAGCCCATGTCCTGATACATCGCCGTGGGGTGGTTGGTCGCGACGTCGTTGCCGGTCTTGTAGAAGCACACGTACGGGTAGTTGCAGCCGAACTTGCTGTCGGCCGAAGCCTGCGTGGCGGCCGGTCCCGCGATCACGCCCAGGCCCGCGACCAGCAGGGCGGCGGTGGCGGCGAATCTCTTCATCATCGTTAGCGCTCTCTATTTCTCCAACAGCCGAGCGAATGCTCGGTGCTGCCGAGAATCATTATGCTGCAGCATAATTGGCTCAACCCCATGGAAATGGGGGCTGGCCGAGCGTCCGCCGATCCGGGGACTCACGGACGGTGGTCGCCGCCATCGCGGCGTTTGGTGTAGGCGTTCTTGACATCGGCGCTGAACCGTTTGGCCGCACGCTGGGCCTGTTGGCCACGTTCGGACGCGAGCGCCTGGCGCGCCGACTCCCCGGTGTGGCGGGCGACATCGCGGCCGCGCTGTCGTATCTGGGTCGCCCGGTCGGAATCGAGCAGGTGCTGGAGGCGATCGCTGTCTGCGAGTTGACTCGCTTGTTCCCGGACCGCGCGGGTCGTGGACTGGGCGGTTCCCAATCCGTTTCGCGCGGTGCTGATTCCACGCCGCACCGTGGCGTTGTCGCGTGCCGCGTCCCAGGACCGTTGATACCGGCCCGCGCGGATCACCACCGTGCCCGCCAGTCTGTCGATCAGCGTCCGGCGGCCGGCGCCAGCCAGGAAGACGGCGTTCACGGTCAGGACGCCCACCGCGACCAGCCAGAGCACGAAGGAGAGGGCGAACTCGCCGGCGAGCAGGGCGATGCAGGCGATCGAGTAGATCCCGACGTCGGTCATCGTGCTCCCGAACGCTCGCGCCACCGCCGGCCAGGTGCCGAGGCCGCTGTCGGGGCGGAGCCTCGGGGCCACCCGCACATCAGCGAGCATCTTGCCCACCGTGCAGCCCTTCCACGCCAGGCTCACGAACCGATAGGCGAAGGTGACCACGATCAAGGCGACGAACGCCTGGATGACGAAGATCAGGACCTGCCGGACGACATCGGTCCCGAACTGCTTTCCGGCGCCGCCCCAATCACCGCGCGAGCCGAGCACATCGCGTACGCCGGTCTGCGTGAGTTCCGGCCAGCTCGACAGGTAATCGGTGGTTCGGTAGTGCGTAACCCAGGCGAGCAACGCCGCCACACCCAGGATGAGCGCGAAGTCGGCGATCCAGCCGGCCAACTGCCGAGCGAACGGTGCTGCGAGGGGAGTGGCCGGGGCACTGGTCATCGTCGTACGCATCTCTATCCGGAATCCGATGCGCCGACTGCCCGTCGGCGCATCACGTGCGCGACAATTGTTGTCCTCGACGCGTATTCGATTCCGCCTATCGCACTGCGTCCGGTCATTTACGGCGTATGTTTCCGAATCCGGGAGTTCGCGCGCGATTGATACCGAAAGACTTCCAGAACCCTGCCGTCCAGCATGTTCCGAAAACCGGCACGCGTTGCCGACGGACGCGGGCAATCGACATGGTTCAGAAGATCGGACAGAAAAGGGCCCCAATTTCTCTGCTTTACAGAGAAATTGGGGCCCTGCTGTGTCGAGAGGGGGACTTGAACCCCCACGTCCCTAAGGACACTAGCACCTCAA